>RFIV01000167.1 GCA_003695085.1 Gammaproteobacteria bacterium | reverse complement strand
ATGCATTGGCGCGCTTTGTGGCCCCTCTGAACCATCCGGCGGCGTACGATGTGTGGCCGGCCCAGCCTGCGCGCGAAACGTCACTGTCATGGCCGGATCAGCAGCGTTATCTGCGTCTGCCGCGTTATGGCAACCCGGCGGCCAGGGAGCTGGCACAGCGGCTTGCGGAACGCTACCCCGATCCCGGGCAGAGGGTGACAGCCTTACTCTCCCTGTTCCGCGAGGGGAAGTATCGTTATACGCTCAAGCCACCGGTACTTCAGGGCGCTCATCGCATTGACGCCTTCCTGTTTTCAACACTCAGCGGTTTCTGCGAGCACTTTGCCGGCGCAACCGCCTTTGTTCTGAGGGCCTCAGGCATTCCCGCGCGTGTGGTTGCGGGGTACCAGGGCGGTGCCTGGAATGAGGACGGTCAGTTTCTGGTGATCCGGCAGTACGATGCCCATGCCTGGGTTGAGGCCTGGCTCCCGGACAAGGGCTGGACACGTCTGGACCCCACGGCGTGGGTGGCACCCGAACGTGTCGAGTTGGGCCTCCGGGAGGCTGTGGCGGAGGAGGGATCTTTCCTCGAGGAGGCGCCCCTGTCACTGAGTCGGTATGCACATGTCCCCCTTTGGGCATGGCTGGGCAACCGTATGGAAGAAATCAACTTTCAGTGGTACAAGTGGGTGGTTCAGTTTGACAGTCGGCGCCAAAGTGCCTTGCTGCAAAGGCTCTTTGGCCAGGGTGGACTGCGAACGGCACTGTGGGCCCTGATCGGTGGGCTGGCTACCTTGCTGGCACTGATAGCCGTATGGATGTTATGGCGACCCCGGAGAACCGGGGGCGGAGCCGTGTCGGAGCTGGGTGCCTGGCTGCGCCAGAGACTGGGCAAGAAGGGGCTGCCAGTCACGCCGGATATGCCCATCGGTGCATTGATCGGGGTGTGCAAGCGGAGCTGGCCGGAGGCGAGTGCTGAGCTGGAACGCTGGAGCCAGAGCGCCGAACGCATATTGTATGCGGCCGCCTTGCCGGAAGCCGACTTGCAACGCGAGCTTCGCCGGTTGAAACACCAGTTCAGGCGCATTAGGCTTCACGGTCGTCCTCGTTTAACCCGTAATCAGGAACAGACTGCTTGATGGATGCTGTCCGGTACACCCCAGACCAACCCTTCCCAGCATGGCTGGATGAGTCACTCAATCCTGTGCGCATGGCGCTGAAAGGAGATCGGGCATCTCATGCCTGGCTGGTTTCGGCTCAGCCGGGAAATGGTATGCGCTGGCTGTTTGCACGCTGGAGCTACCTGGCTCTCTGCGATACCGGAGAAGGGTGTGGGCAGTGTCGGAATTGTCAGTTGCTGAACAGCGACAGTCATCCGGATATGCGCTGGTTGCAACCCGAGGATCGTCCGACCATTTCGGTCGATCAGGTACGGGAGCTCTCACGTTACGTCTGGGAGACGCCCCAGATAGCCTCGCGCAAGCTTGTATTTATCCGGCCGGCCGAGTCGATGACACTGGCGGCTGCGAATGCCCTGTTGAAGACACTTGAGGAGCCACCCGGGTTTGTGATGCTTGTACTCGGGACCTATGCACCCGGTACGGTGCTGCCAACGCTCAAGAGCCGATGCCATCAGATCAGCCTGAAAAGCCCGGGCGATGATGAGACACGGACGTGGCTCGGACAGCTGAAACCAGGTCATTATGATGAGAGCAAGGTGCAGGAAGGCTTGGCGCTGGGCTTGGCACCGTTTGAATTTCTGGGCGACTGGCAGGGTTTGTTGCAGGACCTGCACACGCTGTCGGAGGAGTGGCGAGGCTGGTTGAGCGGGCGAGGGTCTCTGACGGAGCTGGCCGCCCGATGGGCAGGGCAGGATCAGGATGCCCTGACGCTTCAGATGTTGCGTGTATTGCACGCGCATGCCCTGTCCGAGGAGGATGCTGTGCGCCTGCAGGTGATATCCGATGCAGCTTCAGGGCTGATGAACATGCGAAAGCTGCTGCATGAAAAGCGTAACCTGAATCCTGCTCTGGCATGGGAACACTGGTTGCTGGAAGTCCGGCGCAACATGAAGGAAAAGGGAGCCAGGGCATGACGACCCGGCATTGCTACTACCATCCGGTACAACCTGCGCGCTGGCAGTGTCGCGGGTGTCACAAACATTTGTGTGGGCGCTGTGCGCCCGTCAACGAGCAGCGCAGTGGTGTTTGCCCGGTATGCCGCTCGGGTTTGCGATATCTCGGAAGTGCGCATACAGCGGAGCCTTTCTGGAATCGGTTGGGCGCTTTCTTTCTCTATCCCCTCAAGCGCGATCCGATCATACTGATTCTGATCTGTACGCTGGTGCCTGCGGTGTTGAGCTCAGGGTTGCTGGCCCTGGCGGTCTCCCTGTTGCTGCTGGGCGCACAGACACGTTATTTGTTTGCGGTGATCGAACACACGGCTGACGGGCACCTGGAGCCGCCTGCGCTGGGAACAGCCTTCAGCGGAGGCGGCCTGATTCTGGTCATTCAGCAGGTGGTCATATTTGTTCTGCTGGGTGTGGCCGTTCAGGTGATAACTGCCTATGCAGGATGGTTCGCCGGTATGCTGTCTCTGCTTGTAGTTGTGCTGGCGCTGCCTGCGATCATTCTGCTGCTGGCCATTGAAGGGCAGATCGGGGATGCCCTGAACCCGTTGCGCTGGCTGGGGCTGATTGCAGCGTTGGGCTGGCCGTACTTTGTGCTGTTCGGTTATCTCGTGCTGCTGTTTTTGGGGGCCGGGATTGTTACCGATTTCATGTGGCAGCATTTCTCGCCTTCGGCTGCCCAGGCCTTGATGGGCATGAGTGCCAGTTATTTTTCGATTGTTGCGTTCCACCTGATGGGATATTTGCTGTACCAGTACCAGGATCGCCTCGGTTTTGCGGCAGACGGAGACGACGCGGAGGTGGTGGCACAAGGCCCCCGAAGTGATGCCGAGACGCTGACAGATGTGGATGTGCGCCTGAGAGAGGGTGACTTCATGGCGGCAGCCGCAGCGTTGGCCGGCTATGTTGAACGCCACCGGACGGATGGTCTCCAGATTGAGCGACTCTTCAGGATTCTTCAGGAAAGCCGTGACGAACAGGCGCTGCGCAAGTATGCACGGCTGTTCATGGAGTACTTTCTCAGTGCCGGGCAAGGCGACTCACTCATTGCGCTGCTGAACAGGATCCGTGAGCAGGACCCGGCCTGGCAGCCGGCAAATGCGGAGCTGGCCTTTCAGGCAGCTGAGGTGGCCTATCAGCAGGGTGATATCCGGCTCGCATTGTGGTTGCTGAAGGACTTTCACAAACGCTATGCGCAGGATGCCATGGTGGTGGCCGATGCACTGATCCTGTCGGCGCGCATCCTGGCCAATCACCTGAAGAACCCGCAGAAGGCGGCCGCCTTTCTCAAAACAGTGCAGGCGCGTTTTCCCATGCGTGAGGAGAAGGCCGCCCAGCTATTGGAGCGGCTCAGTCGTCACGGGGTGCTGGCGGACGGGCTTTGACAGAAGGCTCAGGTATTCTGGCCCAGCCAGTCCGTCAGTCGTTTTTCGTACTGATTGGCTTTCAGGCCCAGGCCCATGTCCTTCATCCGGGTGATCAAGGCGCGCCCGGCTTCTTCCATCATGAGAGGGTCGGGCTGTGCATCCATAAGCAGCGCAAAGGCCTTCTCGGCATGCTGGACTTCACCCTCTGCAAGCGCCTTGTTGAAGGCTTGCAGAATCATCGGGCGTGCCGTGTCTGGCTCTTCCCAGACCAATTGAGACAACAGTTTGAGCGTCTCTCCCAGCTGGCCGGTGCGAATTTTCAGCCCGAGTTGTGACTGAATCCAGGTGCGATACCGGGCGTCTTCGCGACGGTTGGCAAGCAGGGCCGTGAGAGGTTTGTCCAGCTGCGGCAGAGCGGGCGAACGCTGGTACAGGCTCCATAGCCGATCCAGTGCCTGATCAAACCTGGCCTCACTCAGGGCGTCCAGTGCGTAGTTCAATTCCTTGAGCAACAGTTTTTCGGCTTCATCTTCCTGATCCGCCCTGGGT
>RFIV01000166.1 GCA_003695085.1 Gammaproteobacteria bacterium | reverse complement strand
TCCTCAAGGCGGTCATGGGCATCCGTGTCTCCGAAGAAGAGGAGTACGAGGGTGTTGATCTGGCCGAGTGCGGGATGGAAGCCTATCCGGAGTTCACCACCAAGTAAGCCGCTCTCTCAAAGTGGTCTTGAGGGCACCTTCGGGTGCCCTTTCTTGTTTCGGTTTCATCTCACTGCCACCGCACAGCGGACTTCCCTATACTGGCCCGGTCAATCAAGGAGTCAGCATGATTCAGGATATTTTCGGGGCGCTGGCCGCCATCCTCACGACCTTGTCTTTCCTGCCACAGGTATTGCACACGCTCAAAACGCGTGACACCCGCAGCCTGTCACTGGGCATGTACAGTATCTTTACCGCAGGCGTCGCGTGCTGGCTGGTCTATGGCATCATGCTCGGTGCCTGGCCGATCATCGCCGCCAACGTGGTCACGTTGCTGCTGGCCGGTACTGTACTGATCATGAAGCTGCGCCACGGCTGAAGGCGCCGTTACGGCAGAATCTCGACGGGCGTGCCCACAGGCACGGATTCCCAGATTTCGCGCATGGCCGTGTTGGGCACGGCAATGCAGCCATTGGTCCAGTCGGTGTAGAGCAGGCGGGCAATCTCATCCTCACTTTCCAGCGTGTTGGGCCAGCCGTGAATCATGATCATGCCGCCCGGGTCCACGCCTTCCGCCTCGGCACGTGCCCGATCTGCTTCGTTGGGGTATGAGATGTGCAGGGAGCGGTAGAAGCGGCTGTCCGGATTGCGCCAGTCGATGACATAACGCCCTTCGGGTGTGCGCTCGTCGCCTTCTCGCTTCTTGTGGCCGACTGGCTGATCGCCCAGCGCCACAGGGTAGGCTCGGACCGGGTGATCACCGGACAACAGATAGAGAATGCGTTCGTGCTTGATGACGCGAATCAGATCCACGCGCAATTCAGGTGGCGCATCCGGGGTGTAATGCGAGCTATCTGACAGGGCCAGGCTCAGCGCCCCGGCGGACGCATCACCCGTGCGACCATCCTGTGGCGGCTCAGCCCCGGCCAGAGCGGCTGCAAGGCCGAACCAGGCAAGGGCCAGATTGCGAATCATGCGAGAGCAGATCATGGGGCTCACGATAGCCGCTGAATGCCCCCGGAGCAAGCACGCGTCACGCCGTGGAACCTGCAAGAGGGATTGATCGGGAGGCAGACGGGGGGTGTCTGCCTCCGCAAAGGTGTCGTCAGGACGTTTTCGGATCAGCCGTTGTAGCGACCAAACACCAGGGTGGCATTGGTGCCGCCAAAACCGAAGCTGTTGCTCATTACCGTGTTGAGCTCGGTTTCACGGGTCTCGGTCACGATATCAAAGCCTTGCGCCCCTTCATCCAGCTCCTGAACATTGATGGAGGGTGCGATAAAGCCATGCTTCATCATCAGCAGGGTGTAGATAGCCTCGTGGGCACCGGCCACCCCGAGACTGTGTCCGGTCATGGACTTGGTGGAGCTGATGGCAGGCACCTGATCACCGAAGGCCTGGCGCACGGCTTTCAGTTCGGTAATGTCCCCGACCTTGGTGCTGGTACCGTGCGTGTTCACATAATCCACTGGCCGGTCAACGGTTGCCAGTGCCTGCTTCATGCAGCGCACAGCGCCCTCGCCTGAAGGTGCCACCATGTCCGCACCATCGGACGTCGCACCGTAGCCCACGAGTTCGGCATAGATCGGCGCCCCGCGCTTCAGGGCGTGCTCCAGCTCCTCGACCACGACAATGGCACCGCCGCCCGCGATGACAAACCCATCCCGGTTGGCGTCGTAAGGCCGGCTGGCCTGATCCGGTGTGTCATTGTATTTGCTGGACAGGGCCCCCATGGCATCGAACAGCACGCTCAGCGTCCAGTGTTCTTCTTCGCCGCCACCGGCAAAGACAATGTCCTGCTTGCCCAGCTGAATCTGTTCCCACGCATGACCAATACAGTGTGCACTGGTGGCACAGGCCGAGGTGATGGAATAGTTGACGCCGGTAATCCCGAATGCGGTGGAGAGGCAGGCATTGACCGAGCTGTTCATGGTCCGCGGCACGCGATACGGCCCCACGCGCTTGACACCCTTTTCGCGCAGCACGTCAACTGCGCCTACCACATTGCTGGTGGAGGCACCGCCGGAACCACAGACGATCCCGGTGCGCGGGCTGCGAATCAGCGTGTCGTCCAGCCGGGCATCGGCAACCGCCTGCTGCATGGCGATATACGCATAGGCCGCGCCGTCGCCCATGAAGCGCAGCAGCTTGCGATCGATATGTTCCTCAAGGTTGATGTCAACCGACCCGCTCACCTGGCTGCGCAGGCCGACTTCCTTGTAGGACTCGTTGAACCGGATTCCGGAACGCCCGGCCTTCAGAGACGCCGCCACCTCATCCTGATTGTTGCCAATACAAGAGACGATCCCGATACCGGTGATCACTGCTCGCTTCATGCCTTACCTCGTTACGCTTTTTGTGTCGGACCGTTCATTCGTGGAACAGGCCAACCTTGAGATCTTTTGCAGTATATATGCGCTCGCCATCGACGTACAATTCGCCATCCGCCATCCCCATGACCAGCTTGCGGGCAATGACGCGCTTGATATCCAGCCGGTATTCCACCAGCCGGGCGTCTGGCAGCACCTGTCCGGTGAATTTCACTTCACCCACACCCAGTGCGCGCCCCTTGCCCTCGTGACCGCGCCAGGCCAGGAAGAACCCGACCAGCTGCCACATGGCATCCAGCCCGAGACAACCGGGCATGACCGGATCGTCCTTGAAATGGCAGCCGAAGAACCACAGGTCCGGATGAATATCCAGCTCGGCCCTCAGAAAGCCCTGGCCGTAATGCCCCCCTTCGGCACTGATGGCCGTGATGCGATCCAGCATGAGCATGTTGCCCGTGGGCAATTTGGGGCGCCCCGGTCCGAACAGCTCACCGGCGCCACTGCGGATCAGCGCATCCTTGTCGAACTGTTCAACATGAGGTGTGGCCACCTGGCCTGCGGGTGCTTCAATCACGGTTGCCTCCTTCTCAGCTTACACGTGTACGCTGAATGATAATGGCATCAGCGATCACAGTACACTGCCAATATGAACAATTTTTGACAGGTTCACAGGCGAGGATGGTAGGCAGGGGGGGTTGGGGCCGTCTATTGGACAAAGGTCTGTCCGAACGGCCCCGGGAGGCGGATTCAGGTCAGTCGCGGGTCAGTTCGCGCTTCATGAACTCGGGCAGGGCCAACGCACCGCGATGGATGCCTGCATTGTAGTATTCCGTCGCAAATGGGCGATTTTCTGCATCATCTTCGCGGAACGTGTCCAGATCGACGCCCTTTCCGGCCAGCGTACAGCTCCACCATCCTGTCGGGTAGACCACCTGCGGGAATGGCAGGGTCTTCACCGCATCAAATCCGGCCGCCAGCATGTCCTGGTGGATCTTGCGAATCAGCGTACGCGTGTGCAGCAAAGGAGACTCCGACTGCTGTACCAGGATGCCACCATCGGCCAGCGCAGTCATGCAGGTGCGATAGAAGTCCTCGGCAAACAGACCTTCCGCCGGGCCGACCGGATCAGTCGAGTCAACGATGATGACATCGAAGCTGCCGGGAACGGCATCCTGCATCCACTGGATGCCATCCCCGAAGAAAAAGTGTGCCCGGGGGTCGTCATTGGCGGTGCACAGCTCCGGGAAATACTGCTCGGAAACCCGGGTCACCCGTTCATCAATCTCCACCTGCCAGGCCTCTTCAACGCCCTCGTGCTTGAGCACTTCCTTGAGTGTGCCGCAGTCCCCCCCGCCAATGATCACGACTTTTTTCGGGTTGCGATGCGTGAACAAGGCGGGATGGGTCATCATCTCGTGGTACAGGAAGTTGTCACGCGTTGTCAGCATGACACAACCATCCAGCACCATCAGCTTGCCGAAGGTCTCGGTGTCATAGATCTCCAGCTTCTGGTAGGGCGTCTGCTCCTCGTGCAGCTTCGCCTTGATCTTAAGTGAAAAGCCCGTGCCTTCATCCTGAAAGATTTCGGTAAACCAGCCCGGCATGATTTCGCTCATGGGTCTCTCTCCCCGGTTAATGATCAGTCTGGGCGCTATTTTAAGGCGCGGCCCGTCGTGGGGGTATCTTTTTCTTTGGCGCGGCCCTTTCCGGGGGTAAAATGTGCCTTTTTCGCCGGAGACCACCATGCCCGACCAACACGCGCTCAATGCCTACAATATCCCTTGGTGGAGCCATGATTACTGTACGGTCGATGAGCAGGGACAACTGTGCATGGTTCCGGATCCTGCCCGGCCACAGCAGCGCATCGCGTTGACGGATGTGGTAGCGCGCGCACGCGCTGCAGGGCTTACCTCCCCCTTGC
>RFIV01000165.1 GCA_003695085.1 Gammaproteobacteria bacterium | reverse complement strand
GCGGGTTTGGAGTCTGCGCCCCAGGTATGGTAGAGACCGGACTCAGGATCCCTGAAGTCTCCCATCATGAACGATCCGCCTTCCACAAAGACCATGTTGTCCAGTGTCTTCCGGACGAGCGCGTCCACGTCTTTCTGGATGTCGGCATCGGTGCGGCAGCCGGAGAGCGCCAGTACGCCCACGGCAAGCAGAGCGGACAGCATAAAGGCTGAACAGTTAATAGACTGGGGGCGTTGGGTAATGAGCGTGGTGTTCTGATTCATGATGTGTTCGGCATCCGTGTCCCTGGATCTCGAACATTCTACCTTGCCGGCCCGGATGCGTCACTCAGCCATCCGGCCGGATTCCGGAGGCGGCCTCAGGTGCTTGCACCGCAGCCGCCGGATGAAACGAGCGGAGACTACGAAGGCACTTCCCGTTACAAGCTGGATACGGACGTGAAGAGCGGGGTCAGTCCAGCGTGGTTCGGTAGCGCAGCAAGGCCAGTGATCCCATCAGCACCATGAAGAGCGCGAGTGCGCCATAGTCGCTCCACAACACGGGAATATCAGCCCCCTTGAGCATTACCCCCCGCACAATTCTCAGAAAATGTGTCAGGGGCAAGACTTCACCAATCACCTGCGCCCAGTGGGGCATACCGCGGAATGGAAACATGAAGCCGGAGAGCAGGATGGAGGGCAGGAAGAAAAAGAACGTCATCTGCATGGCCTGCATCTGCGAGCGGGCCAGCGTACTGAACAGAAAGCCTACGGCGAGATTGGCCAGAATAAATACGCCGACCCCGAGTGCCAAGGCATGCCGACTGCCTGTAAACGGCACATTAAAGACAAAGTGGGCGGCCAGAAGCACGATACCTGTCTGCAGGAGCCCCACGAGAATGTAGGGGGCTATCTTTCCGATCATCACTTCCAGCGGGCGTGGCGGCAGTGCCAGGAGATTCTCCATCGTGCCCCGCTCCTGTTCTCGGGTCATGGCAATGGAGGTGATCAGCACCATGGTCATGGTCAGAATCACCCCCAGCAGGCCGGGTACGATGTTGTACTGGGTGACCCCCTCGGGGTTGAAATGGCGGTGGACCACCCAGGTGACGGTGTCCGGTCTGGGTGCCAGGCCCGCCAGCGGCCCCTTGAATTGTTCCGTCATGACGTGATCCGTGATGGCCTGCAGCTGGGCCAACGCATTGGCCGCCGCCGCGGGATCGGACGCATCGGCTTCCATCACCAGTTGCGCGCCCTCCTGACGCACCACGCGCCGGGTGAAGCCTTCGGGAATCCGGATGATAAAGGCATACCGGCCCGAAATCAGGGCCTGCTGCAGGGCACGGCCATCCTCAAGCTCTGCCTGAAGATCGAAATAGCGGGAGGTTTTCAGTGCATCCAGCATGCGCAGGGTGAGAGGACTGCGGTCCTGCGCATAGACTGCGGTGGGCAGGTGCTTGGGATCCAGGTTGATGGCAAAGCCGAACAGGATCAGCTGCATGACAGGAATGCCTATGATCATGGCGAAGGTCAGCCGGTCCCGCCGCATCTGAATCAGCTCCTTGATCAGGACCGCCCATGTGCGTCGCAGCCCGGCTCTCATGCTGTCAGCCTCCGGTCCTCACCCACCTCGTGCATCAGGGCGATGAAGGCGTCTTCCAATGTTGTGGGCACCGCTTCCCAGACAACACCGTCACTGAACTGCTGTCTGACCTGCGCCAGGGCTTGCTCATCCCGGCTGCTGACATGAAGGGCTGCACCAAAATAGGCGACGTGCTCCACTCCGGAGACGGACTTGATGGGCTCCGCCAGACTGCGTACCCGGTCACCCTTGCCTCGCAGGGTCTTGAGCCCGGTACGGTCGATGATGTCCTGAACCGTGCCCTGCGCAATGAGGTGTCCGTGTGCCAGGTAGGCGATACGGTCGCAACGTTCGGCTTCATCCATGTAGTGCGTGGAGACAAGAATGGTCATGCCGTGGCTGGCCAGGGTATGAATCTCATCCCAGAAATCACGCCGGGCTTGCGGATCCACCCCCGCCGTGGGTTCATCCAGCAGCAGCAGTTCAGGGGCGTGCATGGTAACGGCCGCCAGGGCAAGGCGCTGCTTCCAGCCACCGGACAGATCATCGGCCAGCTGGTGCTGACGGTGCGTCAGTCCCAATGACGCGAGCGTGTCATCGACGATCTTCCTGCGTGGTTTCAATCCATAGAGTCGTGCGACAAACTCCAGATTCTCGCGAATCGTCAGGTCGCCCCAGAACGAGAATTTCTGGGTCATGTAGCCCACATGAGGCTTGATCCTGTCTGTCTCACGGAGGATGTCGTAGCCCAGGCAGGTGCCTTCACCACTGGTGGGTTTGAGCAGCCCGCATATCATGCGAATGGTCGTGGTCTTGCCCGACCCATTGGGCCCCAGAAATCCCCAGACTTCTCCACGCGGCAATTGCAGGCTGATGTCTTCCACAGCCGCCTTGTCACCAAACCGCTTGGTCAGGTGGCGCACGTCAATGGCCAGTGCGGTCATGGACGCACCTCTGCCGGCATGCCGGGCTTGAGGGCATATCCCGGCTCGAGGGGCCAGGCGTCTGCGGCAAAAACCAGTGCCTCCCGGGTGCGCTCGCTGAAAATGACCGGCGGGGTGTGTTCGACAGCCTGCCCGATAAACCGGATAACGGCCTTGACCGGCTCGGTCCCCGTCTGCCTGATCCAGACCGTCTGCCCGACTTCAAAATGCGCACGCCGGGATTCGGGGATGTAGAAACGAACCTTGATGGCGTCCGGTGACAGCAGTGCCATGACCGGGGTGCCGCTACTGACGACCTCTCCGGGCCGGAAGAACACCTCTTGCACGCGCGCACGGATGGGGGCGTGGACCGTATACTCGGCCTGTTGCCAGGCGGCGCGCTGTT
>RFIV01000164.1 GCA_003695085.1 Gammaproteobacteria bacterium | reverse complement strand
GCTTTCCGACAATGCAGACTGGCAATCGGTGCGTCTGGATATCCGTCAGGAAGAGGTGCGGCGCTTTATCCTCGAACGCCTGGTCCGGCCAGCCATCCAGGCCGGTTATCAGGGGGTATTTCTGGATACCGTGGATGCCTGGCATGCCCTGCCCAAGGCGCAGCACGCGGAATATCGCGCGGCGATGATCGAGCTGATCCGGGCAATAGATACCGAAGTTGCCGGGGGGGCTGTCTGGCTGAACCGGGGATTTGACCTGATTCCGGCGGTACGGGATGTGATCGACGGCGTGGCCTTCGAGTCGCTGTATCAGGGGTTTGCGGCCGCGGATGAAACCTACTTCGCTGTCCCGGATGAGGACGCCCGTTGGCTGCTGGGTCAGGTAGAGACGGTTCAGAAGCTGGGGCTGCCGGTGGTGGCCATTGATTACCTGCCACCGGATCGCGTGAACGAAGCACCGGCTCTGGCCGGCAGAATCGTATCGCACGGCATTCAGCCCTGGATTGCGGACGGCCACCTGACACGTGTGGGCCAAAGTAGCGTTACTCCGGTCCCGCGAAAGGTGCTGGGGCTGTACGAGTCCCCACATGATGATATCGACAAGTCCGGCCTGCACCTCTATACCGCGACGCCACTTGAATACCTCGGGTACTACTACGACTATGTGCCGCTGCACTCGGGCGTGCCACAGGAAGATCTGGCGGGCCGCTATGCGGGCGTAGTGGTCTGGCCGGAAGGCGGGACTATCTTCCCGGAACTGTGTGCCGGACTGGCCCGGGCGCGCGCAGCGGGCTTGCCCGTTGTGTTCATGGCCGGCATACCGGGAAATGACACCTGTGAATCCCTAGCGGGTATCCGCACGGATCAGGCACCCCGGGGGCGCATTGAGGTGGATGAGTTGCGCCACGGCGCCGGGCAGTTCGAGGGGCGCGTGCGCACCCGGCGACTCAATCTGACCCCGGCACAGCTGACCCAGCCCGGCCAGGCCGACCTCTGGCTCAGCCTGCGCGATGGTGCGGGACAGATCTATGCGCAGGTCGCCACGACCCCGGCCGGCGGGTTTGCCCTCCGGCCGTACCTGTTTGAAGAAACGCCGGATGAAAACAAATACTGGCTTTTCGATCCGGTTCAGTTCCTGAAGGCCGCCCTGCAACTGCGGACCTTGCCGGCCGTGGATGTGACCACCGAGAACGGACGCTGGATTCTGCTGGCCCATATAGATGGGGATGGATTTGTTTCCCGGGCCGAGGTCAAGGGTACGCAACTGGCGGCCAAGGTCACACTGGACAAGGTGCTGCGGCGTTTCCCCATCCCCCACACTGTCTCCATCATCGAGGGTGAGATTGCCCCGCATGGCCTGTTTCCCGACCTCAGTGCCGAAGCCGAACCCATTGCCCGCGAAATTTTCCGTGAATCCTACGTCGAGCTGGCCAGTCATGCCTTTTCTCATCCCTTCGTCTGGCGCCATATGGAGGGGCGTACGGATGTGGAAGAGGATGCCTACGGCTGGAACATGCCCATTCCCGGCTATACGGCAACCGTGGAGCGTGAAATCAGCGGATCAATAGAATACATCAACGAAAGGCTGGCGCCCCCGGGCAAGAAAGTGGAGGTGTTTCTCTGGAGCGGGGATGCGCTGCCAGGTGACCGGGCCCTGGCTGAAGTGGAGAAACTCGGCATCCTCAATACCAACGGCGGTGATACCAAGGTGCTGCCGGAAACCAACAGCCTGACGCATGTCTGGCCCATCGGGCGGCCGCGCCCCACCGGGCTTCAGGTCTATGCCCCGGTGATGAACGAGAACGTCTATACCAACGAGTGGCATGGACCCTACTACGGCTTTCGCGATGTCATCAAGACTTTCCAGCTGCTTGACTCACCGCGCCGGCTCAAGCCCATGGATATCTACTATCATTTCTATTCGGGGTCGAAATACGCATCACTCAATGCCCTGATCGACATCTATACCTGGGCGCTGGACCGGCCTGTCACCCCCATGTATATCAGTGAATATGCCCGCCGTGCCCACGGATTCTATGATGCGCGGCTGGTGCAGGATTCCGCGGGACACCTGCGACTGAGAAGTGCCTGGCCGGTACGAACCCTGCGCTGGCCGCAGGCGCAGGGCTGGCTGGAGGGGCCGGGTGTGCTCGGCTGGTGGGACAAGGAGGGTGAGCGCTATTTTCACCTCGCGCCGGGAGGGGGTGTCATGAAGCCGGTGAGGCAGGCTCCGGCCGGACCCTCGCTGGTGTCGGCCAACGTGGTCTGGGACCAGGTTGAGCAGGTCAGGGAGGGTGGGCGCTGGCAGCTTGAATTCAGTTTTCATGCCGGCCAGCCGGCTGAACTGGAGGTACGCAATGCGCGTGAATGCCGCCTGGCCCATTCGGGGACAACACGCCATTGGAAGGCCCGGCAACGCACCGTCAAGGTATCCCTTGGCGTGCAGAAGGGCGAGGGCCTGACGCTTGTCTGCCAATGACCCCCTGCGCCCGATTGAGCGTGAGCACCTGATCCACCCGGCAGGCCTGTTGGTGCTGGCCGCTGTGATCACGCTCATTCTCTATCTGATGTTTCCCCGAGAAACGGTGTTTACCACACGGGACATTCTGGACCGGCCCGATGCGGTTACGCTGGAATACCTGCGTCTGCTGCTGCGCTCGGACCCCGGCAATACGGAAGTGCGTGAGCACTTGGTGACTCAGCTCAGGCTGGCCGGACGGTATGAGGAAGCACTCCGGGAGCTGAGCCCGCTGCTGGATGACCCGGCCTTTCTGAACGATCCGCAACACTATACCCAATACCTGAATCTGCTCGCACAGTACATGTTTGCGCAGACGCGACCGGATGACCGTGCTGCAGCACAGCGCCGGCTGGAGTCTGCACTGCGGCGCCTGTTGACATTGCCCTGGCCGGCAGAGCGTATTCGTGCCACCCTGGCGCTGACACGGGAATGGGTACGCCCGTCCGTGCAGGTGGAGATACAGGAGTGGCTGCTTGCGCGTGCCCGGGATGCCGACGAAGAGCGCCAGCTGCATCTGGAGATGACACGGCTGTACCAGGCACAGGGCCGTCCGGATCAGGCGATGCACCACCTCCGGCAGGCCTATGCGCTGGCGCCGGACGCACAAAAGCCGGCCCTTGCGATCCGGATGATGAACCTGCGACTGGCCAGCGGGGATCCCTACGGCGCGCTGATACTGGCACCGGACCTGGTGCGTCGACACCCGGATGATCCCGATGTGCTGGACAAGGCCATAGATGTGGCGCGACAGAATGGCCGAGCGGATCTTGCGCTTGACTGGCAACGCCAAAGATATGCGCTGACGCCGCAGGACATGACACTTGGCTGGGCGCTTTTCGATGCAGAAATCGCGCAGGGAAACCTCGACGGAGCACTGAGGCTGGTCCCCCGGCTGGCCACTTCCGCGCAGTCGCCGGAGCGTGTGCGCAAGATCGCCCAGGCTTATACCTGGAGTGGTCGCACGGAGGACGCCTACCCCTGGTGGCAGAAACATGCTGCCATGACCGGAAATGAAGCAGATCGCCGGGCAGCCTGGCAGATGGCCATTGGCCTGTACCGCTTGCCGGACGCCCGGCGGATTCTGGAACACATTGCCCGTGAGCGCAGCCTGACGCAGGAAGAGCGTGACACCCTGTTTGGCCTGTATCTGGATATCGGTGATACCGAAGCTGCGCGGCGGCTGCTCGAAAAAGAGTATGCCCGCACGCCAGGTGACCCGGCCATACTGAACCAGCTGTACAGCCTTCTGATTGACCTGCGAGACTGGTCTGCCGCGATAGCCTTGCTGGAGGCTGAAGAGCGGGCAAACCGCCTGGACCCGGAAAAGCGACTGGAACTGGTCAACCTTTACTGGTTGCAGCGCGATCCGGAGCGGTCGTACGCGGTACTGCGGCGGGCCGGGCCCGACCACCAGACCCCGGAATACTGGTCGCTGCGCCTTCAACTGGCCTTGTATCTGGAAGATTTCGAGGATGCGCGAGATGCCCTGCGAGCGCTGCTGGCGTCTCCTGAGGGTGCGACGGATCTGGCACCTGACCTGCCGCTGGCGGTGGCCAATGGGCTGGCCCTGAGTGGCAAGACGGTTGAAGCTGCCCGGCTGATGTACCAGGCAGCGCTGAGAAATGGCGATGAACAGGCACGCTTGCAGGCCATTGCACTGGCACTGACTGCCGGACTCATTGACGAGGCGCGCACCTGGGTGGCCCAGACGCCCCTGCCGCGCAGCGACAGCCGGCGTGGGCTTTACTGGTCTCTCAAGGCGCAGCTGGCGACGCTTGAGGGTGATAGCCAGCGGGCAATAGCCGCCTGGGAACAAGCCCTGGCGTATGCCCCGGACAATCCTGCCTACCGGGATGCCTTCTTGTGGGCATTGATTGGTGATGCCGGGCCCGGCTCCGCAACACTGCGCAGTTATCTGGACTACTATCGGGTTACGGGGGCTGATGACAGCAGTTTGTGGCCCATACTGGCGTTCGGTTACAGCGCGCTCGGGGACAGCACCCAGGCACTGGCCTGGTTCAGACTGGGACTCCCGAGCCACCAGCAGGATGTGGACTGGCTCATGGGGATGGCCGAAGCCTTCCGGTTGGGCGGCTATGACGATTATGCCTGGCGCCTGCGTCAATATACCTGGCAATTGTTGCGACCCAGACTGCTGGGACGTGGCGGTGACGCACACCCGGATCAGGCACTGCGCCTGGTGCGTGAATTTGAAGGGAACACGGCAGCACGTGCGGCACTGGAATCGCCCGGTGCCGCGCGGCTGTCCGACTCGGACAAACTGGAGCTTCTGCTGGAGTGGGCGCTGGCAGACGGTCACCGGGTGCTGTCTCACTTCTATTATCAGCAGGCGATCAGCCGAAGCCTGCGCCTGCCGGGCTGGCAGCATCTGGCCATGGCCTTGCAGAGTAACGATGCCTCGGGCATGGAAGCGGCGTTCCGTGGCTTCAACCGGCTGCCGCTGGCGGACTCTGTCCTGGCCCGCCATCGACTTGGTGAAAGGACGGAAGCACTGCGTTTCGGGCTGGTCAGTCTGACAGATCAGCTGGACGAGGAAAACGTCAAGCAGGTCCGGAGCTTGACGGCCTCGCTGCGTACGGATCTGGAACGGGGCTTTCGCCTGGAATCCACGCGTCAGACCCGCGATCTGCTGGATCTGCAAAGCTGGGGACTGGTGACGGCCGGCTTGTACGACGACCACGGCTGGGGCGCTGCCCTGCACCACTACCAGTTGTCTCCGGCCTCGGCGCTGCGCCCGGAGGTGGGAAATCAGCAGGATGCCCTGTTCCACTGGCGTCAGCTCAGTCGAGGTACTGACTGGCGAATGGGCCTGAGCCTTCACGACCGCCCCCAAAAAACAACCTGGGGCGTGAGCGTGGCATGGCAGCGTATCGCTGATGAGGGGCTCAGTTATGGCATGACACTGACCTACAATCAGCGGCCTGAGATTTCGGGTACGACCTGGGCCTGGGGGCTGGAGCAGGGGGGGCGGATCAATCTGACCACCGGACTGGACAGCCGCACAAGCGCAAGCATGGAGGCAGGCTGGCGACGCATCAGCAGTATCTGGGGGGCCGAGCTGGGGCGCGGGCCCTTTGCCCAGGCCAGTCTCAACCATCTGCTGTTCCTGAACGATCCGGCCTGGCAGGTCGGGGCGGATGTGCAATGGTACCGGTTCACGGGCAACGCTCTGGCGGACGCGCGCCTCAATGCATTGTTCGACACCTTGCCCGAAGCGGCGACCCTTCTGCCCGAGCGATACGGGCGCGTGGGATTCACCACAATGTGGTATCATGGCCAGGTTCACCGGATTGCTCATGAAGTTCCCTCGCCGCGCTGGCATCTGGGGTTGAGTGTCGGCTATCAATGGGAGCGGAGCGTGATGGATTATGGGGTATCGGCCGGGCTGGGCTGGCGTGTTGCCGGCGATGATGAACTGGCCCTGTCCTTTGACTGGACGTCTGAGTCCGCCGCCGGAGGCGATAATCTGATGATCCGGATTTCGTACAACAGTTATATGGGAAGGTAAGTGAGTCATGCGGTGTAATGGGATTGCGATGCTGCGCATTCGCAGGATGTCATTCAGAATGGTGCTGTCGGGTGTCTTGTTGAGCCTGCTGCTGGGGGGGTGCTCGGTGCTGCGCAGCGCGCCGGAAACCGAGCCTCTGGATACCCGCGCCACCTGGGTCATGCTTCCGTTTGCCAACCTGGCCCAGGCGCCGCAGGCCGGTGAGCGTATCGAGGCGATCACGGCTGCACTGCTTCGGGCGGAGCGGTTGAAGGTGAGGGACTATCCTCACCCGGCTGAAAAGTCGCCCTTGCTGATGACCAACGACCAGGCGCGTTTCAATACTGCGCTGGCCTGGGCGCGCCAGCAGGCAGCTCAATATGGCGTGACCGGCAGCGTCAATGAATGGCGCTACAAGGCGGGACTGGACGGCGAGCCGGCGGTAGGTGTCACCCTGCGCGTAATCGACATCAAACGCGGTGAAGTGCTCTGGACCGCCACCGGTGCCCGGTCTGGCTGGGGCCGCGAAGGACTGGCCATGGCGGCCCAGACCGTGCTCGAAGACCTCTTGAGTGATCTGCCACTGAGCCGCGACTGAATTCATGCAGGAAGGCTTCCGCAACCTCACGGAACGGGATCGTCGCGCACCGGCATGGGTGCGCTGGGCGGAGACCGTGCTTATCGTTGCGGTCGTCCTGGGCATGTGTGCCTGGATACGCCCCGAAGATCCGTTTTACATCACCGGCGGCTTTCCCTGGCCGCTGCTGGCCACCGTGCTGGTGGCCCTGCGCTACGGCTTCTTTACCGGGTTCATGGCCGTTGTCCTGGAGCTGCTGGTATTTGTTTCAGTCACGGATCTACAGCAGCTTGCGCTGGCCAGCCTGCCCTATTCCTGGCTGGTGGGGGTGGTCGCCATAACCATGCTGGTGGGGGAGTTTCGGGATTACTGGCAGCGCCAGATTGACAAGCTGCGCCAGTCCAATGCCTATCGCCAGATTCGCCTGGACGAGTTTACCCGCAACTATCACCTGCTCAAGGTTTCACACGACCGGCTGGAGATGCAGCTGGCCGGCAGTGGTCAGAGCTTGCGCGAGGCCCTGCGGCACCTTCAGAAACAGCTGCGTCAGTCGGGCGAGAGCGGTTTGACGCCTGCGGTAGCGCGGACGGCACTCGACATTCTTGCCGAGTATGGCAGCCTGCAGCGTGCCGCTCTGCTGGAGGTTCGGGAGGGGCTGCTGATGCCCGAGCCACTGGCGGAAACCGGGGGACTGGATGAAGTTGATGTGGATGATGATCTCATTCACCACTGCATGGAGATTCTGGCGGTGGTATCCATACGCCCGGAGCTTCAGGGCAATCAGCTCGACTTCAGCACACGTTACCTGGCCGCGATTCCGCTGCTGGATGCAGAACAGCACCTGCGTGGTGTCATCGTGATTCAGCTCATGCCATTCTTTGCCTTTGAAGACAAAACGTTACGCCTGCTGGCCGTGCTGGCAGGCCGCATTGCAGACTTCATCCACTATCACGAAATGGTGCCCGAGGCCGAAAGTGAAGAGGAGATGCTCTTCCGGGCCAACCTGAAGCGTGCGCTGGCCGATCGTCAGGCCCATGATGTGCCCGGCAGCCTGATTTGCCTGGAGATTGAACCCGGCGATGAAGGCGAGCGTCTGGCGGATCTGGTTGAGCGCATGCGCCGCGGGCTTGATCTTGTGCTGAGGCAATCCGGCCACCCCATTCGGGTCTGGGTGCTTCTGCCACTGACCGACGAGCTGGGCATGGCCGGATACCGGCAGCGCCTGGAGGATCGTGTGAAGGAAGAGCTGGGTCTTTCCCTGCTGGAACTGCCGGTCACCGTCCACAGGCACAGTCTGTCAACGCCGGAAGCATTGCAGCAGTTCCTGGAGGCCCACGGCGATGGCGGGTAAGTGGCTGGCCCTCCAGGCCGTGCTGCTGGAGAGCATCGGCTTGT
>RFIV01000163.1 GCA_003695085.1 Gammaproteobacteria bacterium | reverse complement strand
AGCAAGATCAAGCGCGTGGGGACGGATGCCCGCAAGGACATCGAGCGCTTTCTCGGTCAGCATGTTCGCCTTGAACTCTGGGTCAAGGTCAAGTCCGGCTGGGCCGACAACGAGCGCGCCTTGCGCAGTCTGGGTTACGACTGAGGATGACCACCTCTGCCGGTGAGCGCGGGTTTATCCTGCACAGTCGGCCCTATTCCGAAACGTCGGCACTGGTGGATATTCTGACGGCCAGTCAGGGGCGCATCCGTGCCGTGGCGCGCGGTGCGCGCCGAAAGGGACAACAGCCGCTCCAGCCTTTCTGTGAGTTCTGGTTGAATTGGCACGGCCGTTCGGACCTCAAGACGCTGCGCCAGGCCGAAAGCAGCGGCCGGGTATACCGACTGCTCGGGGATGCCCTGTACGCAGGACTCTATGCCAATGAGTTGCTGGTGCGCTTGCTTGAGCCGGAAGCCCCCTCCGTGATGTTGTTCAGCGCCTACAGCCGGCTGCTTGAACAACTGGCTGATGCCCCCCGGAACCTGTCACCGGCGTTGCGCGCGCTTGAAGGGGCGCTGCTGGCCGAGCTGGGCTATGGACAGGACGTGCTTGCCCATGAGGCCGGGGGCGCACCCCTGAATACCGACAGATTCTATCGCTGGGACTGGACACAGGGGTGGCTGCCAGCTCCGGACGGCACGGGATACCCGGGCAGCGTGCTTCTGGCAATGGCGCAGGGCGATTACTCGGATCCGGCGCTGGAAAAGTGGGCGCGGCGTCTGTATCGTGAATGGCTTGACTCGTTACTGGGTTCGCGGCCACTGCGCTCACGCGAACTATACAAGGCTTACAAGGAGAAACAGCATGCATCATCGCGTCCTGCTCGGGGTCAACATTGATCATGTGGCGACACTGCGCCAGGCCCGCGGCACCCGGTATCCCGATCCGGTGCTGGCGGCCCTCCAGGCCGAGTTGGCCGGCGCAGATGGTATCACCCTTCATCCGCGCGAGGATCGCCGGCACATTCAGGATCGCGATGTGTATGCGCTCAGGGACGTGTTGCAGACCCGCATGAACCTGGAAATGGCGGTTACGGAGTCGATGATTGCGCTGGCTCTGGACGTGAAGCCTGCACACTGCTGCCTCGTGCCGGAAAAACGCGAGGAATTGACCACCGAAGGCGGGCTGGATGTCGTGGGCCAGGAATCACGCGTGCGGGATGCGTGTGAAAGGCTGGGTGAGGCCGGGATTCAGGTTTCCCTGTTTATTGATCCTGAGGCGGCACAGATTGAAGCGGCTGCACGTTGCGGGGCGGCAGCGATTGAGTTGCATACCGGTCGTTACGCGGACGCCATCCACGAGGCCGGGCGCCAGACTGAACTGGCGGCGCTGGCACGGGCACTGGAATACGGTCAATCCGCCGGGCTGATCGTCAATGGCGGGCACGGGCTGAATTATCAGAACGTACAGGCCGTGGCGGCGCTGCCCGGCATTCATGAGTTGAATATCGGTCACGCGATCGTGGCTCAGGCGGTCTTTACCGGCTTCGAGAATGCGGTACGCGAAATGCGGCGCCTGATCGATCAGGCCAGCATGTGCTGAACGGTCCCTTCACATCCGGCGTCAGGTCACGCGCCGCTCACGAATCAGGCCTTGCCAGTCGTTGCGCTGGGCCCAGGCCTGAAGGCGTTCCATTTCCTCGATCAGGGAGCGAAATGCAGGCTCGGCTTCGCCCGGCCGGGTCTTGAGTCGTTCTTCCAGTTCGAAGGTCGCTTGTCTCAGGGCCGGAACGCCGCAGTAGCGTGTCGCCCCGTGAAGCTTGTGCGTGCGCGCCTTGAGCGTCTCGATGTCCTCTGCCTGCCAGGCCGCTTCCAGTGCCAGTCGGTCATCGGGGAGGGCTTCGAGCATCATGCTCAGAAGCTCTTCGGCCAGTTCGGGGCGTTCGCCGGACAATCTGAGTGTTTCCTCGAGGTCAAAGCAGGCCCTGTCGGTACGGCGCGACGGGGTAATGGGCGCTGCATCCTCCGACGCCTCGGTGCCCTCCTGCGGGGAGTGTCCGAACCGATAGCCGGTGAAGCGGGTAATGACATCCTGCAGCCGTGCCTCGTCAATAGGCTTGGCGAGGTAGTCGTCGAAGCCGGAGCGCATCAGCATCTCGCGCTCCTCGGCCAGAGCATGGGCGGTCAGGGCAATGACCGGCAGGTGCGAGCGCTCGGGGACTTCGCGCAATTTGCGGGTGGTTTCAATCCCGTCCATGCCCGGCATCTGGACGTCCATGAATACGAGGTCGACAGGGGCGTTGGCCGCCTGCTTGAGGGCTTCGTAGCCACTGTTGCACACAGTCACCTGCACCCCCAGCTCGCGCAGAAAGGCTTCGATCAGCTTGAGGTTGGCCGGGTTGTCGTCCACCGCCATGATATGCGGCACGGTGACCGGAGAGGCCAGGGTGGCATCTGACCGTGTGCCGTGATGGCGAGACGCCCGCTCACCCCGAAGCACTTGTGACAGGGCGTCGGTCAGCGAGCCCAGCTTGGGGGGCTTGAGTACCGCCGCACTGGCGATACGGATCAGTTCCGGCGTGGCGTCTGCGCTGTCCTGCAGGGTCGGATGAAGGATCAGCACCCGGCAGTCCAGGCGCATTTCAATTTCACGTACCAGTTGCCGGTAACGGTTCGACGTCAGATGGTGGCGCGTAATACCGATGATGGCACAGCCGTAGCCCTGTCCGCTGCTCTGGGCGTCGCGCAGTGTATTCAGCAATGCTGCACTGTCCTTCACGCGGGTCGTTTCCAGCCCCAGGTGCTGAAGCATGTGTGCAACAGACAAACCGGTCTTTTCCTGGTGCTCCAGGTAGACGGCTTTTTCCCCGGCCAGCAAGTTCTCCGTGGAGGGGCTGGCCGTGTCCGGTATCACCTTGGCAGGCAGGCTGATCCAGAAAGTCGACCCCTTGCCCAGTTCGCTGTCCAGGTCGATGCTGCCGCCCATCTGCCGGATCAGGCGCTTGCATATCACCAGCCCCAGCCCGGTGCCGCCGAAGCGGCGGGCGGTGGAGGCGTCTGCCTGAGAGAAGGCATTGAACAGCGTTTGCCGCTGGATCCGGGACAGTCCCACCCCGGTGTCCTGCACGCTGATCCGGATCCAGGTGTGCTCTTCATCCTCGCTTTCCCGGTCTTCCAGCTCGGCACGCACGACGACTTCGCCGCTCTGAGTGAACTTGATGGCGTTGCTGACCAGGTTGGTAATGATCTGCTTGATGCGCAGCGAATCGCCGAGAATGCGCGTGGGCACATCCTCATAAACCAGCAGGGCCAGATCCAGGTTCTTCTCATGAGCAGAGGGCCCGAGCATGGTCAGCACATCTTCCATGACTTCCCGCAGATCCAGTGGTGCCGAGTCCAGTACCAGCTTGCCGGCCTCGATTTTCGAGAAGTCGAGAATGTCGTTGATGATGGTGAGCAGGACTTCTGATGACTTGAGGATCGTCGTCAGCTGCTCATGTTGCTGGTGCGTCAGCCGGGACCGCAGCAACAGTTTGGTGAAGCCGATGATACCGTTGAGCGGCGTTCGGATCTCGTGACTCATGTTGGCCAGGAACTCCGACTTTACCCGGCTGGCCTCAATGGCGGCCCGACGGGCCATATCCAGCTCGATGTTCTGGACTTCGATGGTTTCGAGGGTTTCGCGAAGATCCTCGGTCGCCTGGTCAATGTTGGCCTGCATGTCCTTCTGAGCCTGAGCAAGCTCTTCGGCCATGGAGTTGATGCCGGTTTCCAGCGCCACAATTTCAGGGCTGGACCGCGTATACACCCGAGTATCCAGCTTGCCGTCGCGGATCTGTTCCACGGCATGGATGATCTGGCGCATGGGCTGATCGATCTGGCGGCTGACGCGGATGGCCAGCCAGATCATCGCTGCCAGTCCGGCCAGGCTGATCAGCCCGGCGGTCACAGCCGTATTGACTTCCTTGAGGTGGGTGGGCACCCGGGTCATCTCCACCACAACCCAGCCAATGGGAATGTCCTGCCGCGCCTTGCGATCGGGAGCCGTGAGTGACAGCACGTCATCAATCAGCACATCCTGCAGCCGGATGGGGGCTGTAAAGCGCTGAATTTCACCCAGATCAAAATGCGTGATGTCATCCACCAGGCCTGCCCGGGTGCCCGGCAGATCCAGCAGACTGGGGCCCGAGTGGCTGAGAATCTGCCGCCGCCGGTCGAAAATGGTGACCGAGCGGACATCCTTCTCTTCCAGCGCCGCATTGGTCAGCGTCAGAAGCAGAGAGCGATTGCCGGTAAACACCCCGTATTCGGCTGCGGTGGCCAATTGACGCACCTGCGCCTGCCCACGTTCCTGAAGGATTTCCTCCAGATCACTGTAGCGGGTGTGCACGTACACAATGACCAGTGCCAGCGTGGTCAGAATGCCGGGCACCAGTGTGTAAACCAGTATCTTGTTACGAATTCGCCATTGCCGCATGAGGGCGCCAAACTATCAGGTTATAATCGCTGTGGCTTAATATATTAGAAAAGAATATAACAATCGCTGACCGATTGGTTCTAATATGAAGGGTCAGTCTATCACAGAGTTTGGGCAGGCACATGGCCTGCGCCCGATGTTTCAGGGGGATCATGAACTTTCCGACCATCGAATCCTGCGTGGGGCAAACCCCGCTGGTACGTTTGCAGCGTTTGCCGGGTGATACCGATAACCTCATTCTGGTCAAGCTGGAGGGCAACAATCCCGCCGGCTCGGTCAAGGACCGGCCTGCGCTGAACATGATTCAGGCCGCGGAGCAGCGGGGCGAGATTCACCCGGGTGACACGCTGATCGAGGCGACGTCCGGGAACACGGGGATTGCACTGGCCATGGCGGCGGCCATCAAGGGCTACCGCATGATTCTCATCATGCCCGCGCACATGAGCGAGGAGCGGCGGGCAGCCATGAAAGCCTATGGTGCGGAAATCATCACCGTCAGCAAGGAAGCCGGCATGGAGGGCGCACGTGATCTGGCCTTGGAAATGCAGGCCCGGGGCGAAGGCAAGGTGCTCAACCAGTTTGCCAATCCCGACAATCCGCGGGCGCACTACGCGACCACCGGCCCGGAAATCTGGCATCAGACCGACGGGCGCATCACCCACTTTGTTAGCAGCATGGGAACAACCGGTACCATCATGGGCGTGTCCCGCTATCTCAAGGAGCGCAATCCGGGCGTGCAGATTGTCGGTTTGCAGCCGGCGGAAGGGGCTCAGATACCGGGCATCCGGCGTTGGCCCGAAGCCTACATGCCCGAAATCTTCGATGCATCCCGGGTTGATCAGGTTCTGGACATTACCCAGGAAGAGGCTGAAGAGACCATGCGACGGCTGGCGGCAGAGGAGGGTATCTTCTGCGGGGTTTCCTCCGGGGGGGCCGTTGCCGGTGCCCTGCGGCTGTCGCAGAATGTTTCCGGCGCCATCATCGTGGCCATCATCTGCGATCGCGGGGATCGTTATCTGTCCACGGGTGTTTTTGGTTGAGTACAGTTCCTGAGGTGGCAGGGGTATAATGTCCCATTTTGGCCATCTCGGGAGATCGTACATCCATGTCACGTCGACGTCGTCGCAAGTTGCAGGACGCCCCTGTTGAAATCCATATCGAAAGCCTGACCCACGAAGGGCGCGGCCTGGCTCATGTGGATGGCAAGACCGTATTTGTGGACGGGGCACTGCCGGGTGAGACGGTCATGGCCCGGTACGTCAACTGCCGGCGCAATTATGATGAGCTGACAACGACCGAGCTCGTCAGTGCGCCTGCACCCGAGCGGGTAACCCCGCCATGCCCGCATTATGAACGCTGCGGCGGTTGCTCATTGCAACATCTCGCGCCAGAAGCCCAGATTGAGCACAAGCAGAGTGTGCTGGCGGAACTGTTCGGGCGTATCGGGCACCTTGAAAGACCTGAAATGGCAGCACCCATTCGGTCCCGGGATCTGGGCTACCGTACCAAGGCCCGTCTCGGCGTGCGCTATGTACGTGCACGCGACGAGGTGCTGGTGGGCTTTCGCGAGCGACACAGCAACTTTCTGACGGCCATTGATCGCTGTCCGGTGCTCATTGAGGCTGTAGGCGAGCGTATCGAGGCTCTGAAGGCACTTTTTCGCAGCCTCGAAGCGTATGATTCCATTCCGCAGGTGGAAGTGGCTGCGGGTGATGATGCCGTCGCGCTCGTGGTACGTCATCTCAAGCCCTTGAGTCAGACAGACACGGAGGCCCTGGAAGCCTTTGGTGAGCAGACGGGTCTGCAGATCTGGTTGCAGCCCAAGGGGCCGGATACCGTCCACCGCTTGTGGCCCGTTTCTGACGAAGCGCCTCGCCTGCATTATTCAGGTGATGGCGGTGCGGTGACCTATGCGTTTCACCCCCTGGATTTCACTCAGGTCAACCGTGAAGTCAATGCGGCCATGCTGGCACAGGCCCTGGACTGGCTGGATCTCAGGGATACCGATACCGTGCTTGATCTGTTCTGTGGCCTTGGCAACTTCACCTTGCCCTTGGCGCGCCGTGCCGGTCACGTCACGGGTGTGGAAGGGGTTCAGATGATGGTGGATCGCGGGTACGAGAATGCCCGGGCCAACGGGCTTGAGAATGTCACCTTTTGCGCAGCCGATCTCCACAGTGCTCTGGACGCGCGGGCTGGCTGGATCAAGGGCTATGACAAGGTGCTGCTGGATCCGCCGCGCTCAGGAGCCGAGCTCATGTGCCGGGAGATGCACCGGTTCAATCCCGGCGTAATTGTGTATGTTTCCTGCAATCCTGCCACGCTGGCGCGTGACGCAGGCATTCTGGCCGAGCAGGGCTATCGGCTGGTGCGCGCGGGGGTAATGGACATGTTCCCCCACACAGGGCACGTCGAGTCCATGGCGCTGTTCAGGCGAGCAGATCGGGAGGAATAGATGGTCAAGGTTCGTGAAGATTTTCCCCTGACCGAGCAAGGTGAGGTCGATATTGCGCGCTGGTTGGATCAGGTGGATCAGCTCAGCCCGCTGACCGACCGCAAGGCCATGCAGGAAGCCACGGAGCTGGCAAGGCAGATTGACGAACGGGTCGCCCATGACGGCACTCAGTGGATGCCGGGTGCCAGTCTCTTCCTGACCGGGCTCGAAATGGTCAACATTCTGGCGGAGCTGCACCTGGATACGGAGGCGCTGATTGCTGCCGTGTTGTATCGGGCCGTGCGGGAGAATCATCTGCCGCTGGCCACGGTGGAGCGAAGGTTCGGTAACGGTGTCGCGCACCTCATCGAAGGTGTCCGGCGCATGGCGGCCATCTCCTCCCTGCGGTATGGGGCACCGCGCCCTCTCGGGGATCACGATGATGAGCACGTGGACAACATTCGTCGCATGCTGGTGGGCATGATCGACGACGTCCGTATTGCCCTGATCAAGCTGGCGGAGCGGACATGCGCTATTCGGGACGTCAAGGATGCCGACCCGGAGCGCCGCCTCAAGGTGGCCCGGGAGGTCTTCGATATCTACGCGCCCCTGGCGCATCGCCTGGGCATCGGGCACCTCAAGTGGGAGCTTGAGGATTTGTCGTTTCGTTACATCAATCCCGATGCCTACAAGCAGATCGCAAATGAACTGGATGAAAAAAGGCTGGATCGTCAGCGTTATATCGAGAACGCGATTCAGACGCTGACAAACCGGTTGAAGGAACAGGGTATCGAAGCGGAAATCACGGGGCGCGCCAAGCATATCTACAGTATCTGGCGCAAGATGAAGCGCAAGGGTGTGGACTTTTCCAAGATTTACGATGTGCGTGCATTGCGCGTACTCGTCGATACCGTGGCCGAATGTTATACCGCGCTGGGTGTCGTGCACTCGATCTGGCGCTATATTCCCCAGGAATTCGATGACTATATCGCCAACCCCAAACCCAACGGGTATCAATCCCTGCATACGGCGGTAATCGGGCCGGAAGGCAAGGTGCTGGAGGTGCAGATCCGTACCCACGCCATGCATGAGGAAGCCGAACTCGGGGTCTGTGCTCACTGGCTCTACAAGGGGACCGATACTCAGACCAAGTCTCAGGCCTATGAGGCCAAGCTGGCCTGGCTGAGGCAGGTGCTGGAAGAAGACGCTACTGACGAACCGCGCAGTGAAGAACTGCTCGAGCAGATTCGTGAGACAGTTCAGCCCGACCGGATTTATGTCTTTACGCCGGACGGTGAGGTGCTGGATTTGCCCGCAGAAGCGACACCGCTGGATTTTGCCTACAAGGTGCATACCGATGTGGGCCACGCCTGCCGCGGCGCGCGCGTCAACGGCCGTATCGTGCCACTGACCTACAAGCTCAAGACAGGCGATCAGGTTGAAATCATTACGGGAAATGAACCCCGTCCGAGCCGGGACTGGCTGAACCCGGATCTGGGCTACATCACATCGCCCCGGGCACGGGCCAAGATTGTGCACTGGTTCCGATTGCAGGACCGTGAGGCCAATATTCAGGAGGGCCGTGAGATTCTGCGTGAGGCATTCAGGCGGATGTCCGTGGACGCGTCCCGGTTGGACGCGGTGTTGCCGGATCTGGGCTACAAGACGGTGGAAGACGTCTACGCCGCGGTCGGAACCGGTGACCTCAAGCCCATGCATGTGGCGAGGTTGGTTCAGAAGCAGACCGAGCCGGAAGATGAGCAGCTTTCGTTGCAGTTGCACGAGCGAACCCGGCCGCCGGCTCAGGATAGTGTGGTGATTCACGGGGTGGGAAACCTGCTGACCAACATGGCGCAGTGCTGCAAGCCCGTGCCGGGCGACCCGATCGTCGGCTACATCACTCAGGGGCGGGGGGTTTCCATTCACCGGCAGGACTGCATCAACGCGCTGCAGCTGCAGGCCCGTGAACCCGACCGCATTATCGAAGTGGAATGGGGGCAGGGCACGCGCGATCAGTATCCCATTGATCTGCTTGTCGAAGCCTACGACCGGGCCGGCCTGCTGCGCGATGTCACCACGTTGCTGGCGAACGAGCGGGTCAACGTGACGGATCTTGTGACGCATACCTCTCGAACCGACAACACCGCACGTATCCGGCTGACCGTCGAGGTGAACTCGCTGGAGCAGGTCGGACGGCTGATCGAGCGTATCAGACAGCTGCCCAATGTGGCGGATGTCCGCCGGATTCGTCAGGGAGGGCCTTCATGAGTCGCTACACACTGGATGATCTTCGCTACCTCATGGCCCGGCTGCGAGATCCGGAAACCGGATGCCCGTGGGACCTGAAGCAGACCTGGCGTACCATTGTTCCGCACACGCTGGAAGAAGCGCATGAAGTGGCAGAAGCCATTGAGCGGGCAGACTTTGAGCATGTCTCCGAGGAGCTGGGCGACCTGCTGTTT
>RFIV01000162.1 GCA_003695085.1 Gammaproteobacteria bacterium | reverse complement strand
GAGCAGCGGGTGTGCAAGCGGCTGATGACCCTGTCCAAGCCGGTCATCGCCGCCGTGAATGGTTATGCCTTGGGTGCCGGTGCCGAGATGGCCGTCGCCTGTGACTTTATCCTCATGGCCGAATCCGCCCAGTGGGGCTTGCCCGAAGTGGGGCTGGGGACCTTTCTCGGCGGGGGGCTGACCAGGGTTCTGCCGCAGTTGGTCGGGTTGGGCAAGGCGCGGGAGCTGATCTACTTCGGTGAGCGCATCGACGGCAAGGAAGCTGTGCGCATCGGGCTCGCCCAGCGCTGTTTTGCCGATGAGGAATTTCGTGAAAAAGTCAGTGAATTTGCGGAGAGACTGGCCCAGAAAGCCCCCATCTCCATGGCGCTGGCCAAGGAACACCTGTTTCGCGGCAGCGAGCGCAGCCTGGATGACACCCTGCGCAGTGAGCTGGAAGCCATGATGTTCTGCACCACCACCCAAGACTGGCAGGAAGGTATCGACGCCTTCGCCGAAAAACGTTCTCCGGTTTACAAGGGAGTCTGAAAGATGTCTGCACTCGATCCGGTTCTGAATCCGTCTTCCATCGTCATTGTCGGGGCGTCGAACCAACCGACCAAACGCGGTTACCAGGCCATTCGCAAGCTGCAGGAAGCGCAGTTTGCCGGTGAAATCTATGGTGTGAACCCCAGGGGCGGTGAAGTCCTGGGTGTCACCTGTTATGCGGCTATCGACGCGCTGCCGGTGGCACCGGATCTGGCCCTGATCTGCACGCCGGCGGCCACGGTGCCGGGGCTGATCGAAGCCTGTGGTCAAAAGGGTATCAAGGGGGCCATCGTGCTGGCCGGGGGTTTCAGCGAAGCCGGTGACGAAGGGGCGGCACTGGAGCGTGCCATGGTGAGGGCCGCCAGAAAATGGGGGATTCGCGTGATTGGCCCCAATACCTCCGGCAGCTTCAATGCCACCAGCGGCCTGAATCTGGTGGGCTATGAGCGCCTGCCCCAGGGGCGTATCGGTCTGCTGTCCCAGTCCGGCAACATGGCGCTGACCTGGGTGACGGAAGCGCTGGCACGCCCGTGGATGGGCTTCAGTACCTATGTGGGGGTGGGCAACGAATCGGAAGTCGGCTTCCACGAGTACCTGGAATACTTTCAGGACGACCCCCATACAAGCGTGGTGCTGGCCTATG
The DNA here is from genome assembly GCA_003695085.1 of Gammaproteobacteria bacterium. GTDB lineage: Bacteria > Pseudomonadota > Gammaproteobacteria > Pseudomonadales > Oleiphilaceae > Thermohahella. Next base: position 15,951 of record RFIV01000162.1, on the reverse strand, counting down.
TGGAAGGTTTGAGAAATGGCCGGGCGTTTCTGGAAGCCGCCCGGCGCACCACGCCCACCAAGCCGGTGGTGCTTTACAAGTCCGGGCGCACACAGCATGGTCAGCGTGCCGCCAAGTCGCATACCGGCGCACTGGCCGGGGACTACAGCCTGAGCCGCCACGTACTGAAGCAGGCCGGGGTGATTGTGGTGGAGCAGTCTGACCGGGTGCTGGACGTGGCCGATACCCTGGCGCGTCAGCCGGCACTGCTGGGCAAGCGCGTCGCCGTGCTGGCGGACGGGGGCGGTCATGCAACCATTACCGCCGACCTGCTCACCGATTTCGGCCTGCAACTGGCCGACCTGCTGCCGGAAACCCAGGCCCGCCTGAAAGCCGCGCTGGTGCCCCAGGCCGCCGTGGCCAACCCGGTCGATGTGGCCGGGGCCACCGATGCCCAGCCAGCCAAGTTTGCCGAGGCGGCGGCCCTGTTGCTGGCCGATCCGAACGTGGATGGGTTGATCGTGGTGGGACTGTTTGGCGGTTATCACATCCGCTTTGACAGCGGGCTGAAGGACGAAGAGATCCAGACCGCGGAAAAACTGGCCGAGCTGGCGGCCACCCATGGCAAGCCCATGCTGGTGCACAGCGTCTATGCGGACCATCGCCCTGTCCCACTCGCCACCCTGCAGGCCAGTGATATTCCGGTCTTCAACTCGCTGGAAAAAGCGGTGCACAGCTTGTCGGCACTGGCCGAATACGGCGCCAGTCTCAAGCGTGCCAGCCGTTCGGACGGCGCGCCGGGCGAGGCCATACCGCTGCTGGCGGGGTCCGATCAGCGCAACCTGATTGATCACGCGCTGAAAGAAGGCCGCAAGGCGCTCTTCGAACATGAGGCGAAGCAGCTGCTGGCAGGTTATGGCGTGCCGGTCCCGTCACAATTCGTACTGAAATCACTGGATGAACTGCCTGCGCTGCTGCCCAACCTGCCGGCGGGCCCGTTGGCGGTCAAGCTGGTCTCCCCGGACATTCTGCATAAATCCGATGCCGGTGGCGTGGTGCTGAATGTACAAGGGGAAGCGGCCTTGCGCGAGGCCTTCACCCGTATCATGGACAACGCCCGGGCGTATGACCCGCAGGCGGAGCTGACCGGGGTGTTGATCACACCCATGGTCGAGCCGGGTCTGGAGGTGATACTGGGCGTGACCCGCGATCCCCAGTTCGGGCCGGTGCTCATGTTTGGTCTGGGGGGTATCCATGTGGAGGTGCTCAAGGACGTGGTGTTCCGCGCACTGCCGCTGACCGCCGATGATGCGGCAGACATGCTCGGCGCTCTGCGGGCATCGGCCCTGCTGGATGGTGTCCGGGGCCAGCCAGCGGTGGACAAGCAGGCCCTGATTGACCTGATGTTGCGGGTTTCACGTATGTGCCTGAATCACGAAGAAATCATTGAGCTGGATCTGAACCCGGTACGCGTCTATCGCGAGGGTATTGCGGTCGTAGATGCCCGTATTGTGATAAACGAGAAACCCGTCACACTGAAAGAAGAGGTTGCCTGAATGCCCGTACTGCCTGAACTGACTGATGCCACCCTGACCCTTGAAGACCGGGTGGCGGTGCTGACGCTCAATCGCGATGACGTGCGCAATGCCCTGACGGGGACGGCGCTGATCGACGATATCGAGCGCACCGTGGCGTGGGTGAATGCCACACCGGAGGTGTCCGTGCTGGTGCTCACGGGGGCCGGCAGTGCGTTCTCGGCCGGTGGCAATATCAAGGACATGCAGGCCCGAAGCGGCGATTTTGAAGGGGACGTGCGAACGCTGGAAGCCCGCTATCGCAGCGGGATTCAGCGTATTCCCAAGGCCCTTGCCCGGCTTGAAGTACCTTCGATTGCGGCCGTGAACGGCCCGGCGATCGGAGCGGGGCTGGATCTGGCCTGCATGTGTGATCTGAGGCTGGCGGCGGCACGCGCGAAATTTGGCGAGACCTTCATCAATCTGGGCATCATTCCCGGAGATGGCGGGGCCTGGCTGCTGCAGCGGATCATCGGCTATCAGGCTGCGGCGGAGTTGACCTTTACCGGTCGGGTGATTGACGCCGAAGAAGCCCGGCAGATCGGGCTGGTGCTGCGCGTGACCGAGGATGCGTCACTGATGGAGGAGGCCCTGAGCCTGGCACGTACCATCGCGGGCAAGCCCCCGCACGCAGTGCGTTACAGCAAGCGCCTGATGCAGAAGGCACAGCGCATGCATCTGGAAGATTTTCTGGATTACTGTGCGGTCCTGCAGGGGATCAGCCACAACACCGCGGACCATCTGGAAGCGGTGAATGCCTTTGTCGGGAAACGGACGCCGAGTTATCGGGGAGAGTAAGACGTGCGTATCCCGGCAGGCAGTGTGAAATTTTGTCAAAGTCCGCCTACACTTTAGGGGCTTTGCCATTTCTGGCCTATAGCGCCAACAACAACAACGAGGAGATACGCATGAAACTCAAGCACTTTGCCACAGCGGCCTTTGCAGCCGGTCTGACTATCGCCGGTCTGGGCGCGGGTTCTGCATCCGCGGCTGAACAGCGTTTTGTCACCATCGGCACCGGCGGTGTCACGGGCGTGTACTACCCGACAGGGGGTGCCATCTGCCGCCTGGTGAACAAGGGCCGCAAGGAGCATGGTATTCGTTGCTCCGTGGAAAGTACCGGTGGATCCATCTACAACCTGAACGCCATCCGTCAGGGCGAGCTGGACATGGGTGTGGCCCAGTCTGACTGGCAATATCACGCCTACAACGGTACCAGCAAGTTCAAGGACGTGGGTCCGAACAAGAAGCTGCGTGCCCTGTTCTCAGTGCATCCTGAGCCGTTCACCGTGGTTGCGCGTGCTGACAGCGGCATCAAGAACTTCGATGACCTGAAGGGCAAGCGCGTCAACGTGGGCAACCCGGGTTCCGGTCAGCGTGGCACCATGGAAGTGGTCATGAAGGCCAAGGGCTGGACCATGGGCGACTTCAAGCTGGCATCCGAGCTGAAATCTGCCGAGCAGTCCAAGGCACTGTGTGACAACAAGGTGGACGCGATTGTATTCACCGTTGGTCACCCGAGCGGTTCCATCAAGGAAGCGACCACCTCCTGTGACAGCGTGCTGGTGAACGTGACCGGCCCGGTGATCGACAAGCTGGTGGCCGAGAACTCCTACTACCGTCACGCGACCATTCCGGGTGGCATGTATCGCGGCACGGACAACGACGTTCAGACCTTCGGTGTGGGCGCGACCTTCGTGACTTCAGCGGATGTGCCGGCTGACGTGGTCTACAACGTTGTGAAGGCCGTTTTCGAGAACTTCGACCAGTTCAAGAAGCTGCACCCGGCTTTCCGCAACCTGAAGAAAGAAGAGATGATCAAGGACGGTCTGTCTGCACCGCTGCATGAAGGTGCGGTCAAGTACTACAAGGAAGCGGGCCTGATGTAAGTCCCGTCCCCCGGTGTACCTGCCGGGGGCCTCAAGTATCGTGCCCCGGCGCAGTCCGGGGCGTGTCCGTTCATTCTGAAGAGCGATCCTGACGATGACTGAACCGTCCAAGAGCGCGTCATCTGCACCCGCCATTGATGTTCAGGAGCTGGTCGCCCAATCCGATACCGGTGCACGTAACCCCAAGGGGATTCCCGGCAAGGTGCTTTGGGTGGTGCCGTTCCTGTGGGCCTGTTTTCAGCTCTGGTATGCGTCCCCGCTGCCCTTTGTATTTAATGTCCTGGTGCTCAATGACACCGAGGCCCGGGCGATTCACCTGGCCTTTGCCCTGTTTCTGACGTTTACGGCCTATCCGGCCCTGAAGGGGTCTCCGCGTGACCATATCCCTGTTCAGGACTGGATCATGGCGCTCGCCGGTGCCTTTGCCGCCAGCTACCTGTACCTGTTCTACGGTGACCTGGCCAACCGGTCCGGCAGTTTCACCACCTTCGACATTGCCGTGGGCATTACCGGCATGATTCTGCTTCTGGAAGCCACCCGCCGGGCGCTGGGACCGCCCCTCATGGTTGTGGCGGCCATCTTCCTGATCTATACCTTCGGCGGGCCTTACATGCCCGACGTGATTGCCCACAAGGGCGCGAGTCTGACCAAGACCATCGGCCATCAATGGCTGACCACTGAAGGCGTCTTTGGTGTGGCACTGGGTGTTTCCACCAGTTTCGTCTTCCTGTTCGTACTGTTTGGCGCACTGCTTGACAAGGCGGGTGCCGGACACTGGTTCATCCAGGTGGCCTTTTCATTGCTCGGCCACTTGCGCGGTGGCCCGGCCAAGGCTTCCGTCGTGGCATCCGGTCTGTCCGGCCTGGTGTCCGGTTCTTCCATTGCCAACGTCGTCACCACCGGCACCTTTACCATTCCGCTGATGAAGCGGGTGGGCTTTCCCGGCTACAAGGCCGGTGCTGTGGAAGTGGCGGCCTCCACCAATGGTCAGCTCACACCGCCGATCATGGGCGCTGCAGCCTTCCTGATGGTGGAGTATGTGGGCATCTCCTATGTGGATGTCATCAGGCATGCCATTTTGCCGGCGCTGATTTCCTATATCGCGCTGTTCTACATTGTCCATCTTGAGGCGGTGAAGGCGGGCATGACCGGGCTGCCCCGCCGGACTCAGCGTACCCTGGCCCAGAGCCTGATGGGCTTTGTCGGCAGCTTCCTGCTGATTGCGGTGCTGTCAGCGATTGTCTACTACGGGATTGGCTGGACCAAGGACGCCTTTGGCGCAGCGGCTTCATGGATTGTGGGCATTGCCACGGTAGTAATATACATTGCACTCATACGGGTGGCCGCCAAGGCGCCGCCTCTGGCAACCGAAGATCCCAATGCCGAGCTGACGGAAATGCCGGAAGTCGGTCCCACCGTGCGTGCGGGGTTGCACTTCCTGCTGCCGATCGTGGCCCTGGTCTGGTGTCTGGTGGTCGAGCGGTTCTCGCCCGGGTTGTCCGCCTTCTGGGCAACTGTGTTCCTGATTTTCGTTGTGCTGACGCAGCGGCCACTGATGGCGTATTTCCGTGGCGAGACGCGCCCGGTTTCCGAAACCCTGAAGGAAGGCCTCAATGACTTTGCCGAGGGCATGGTCAGTGGCTCGCGCAACATGATCGGCATCGGCGTGGCGACCGCGGCCGCGGGCATTGTGGTGGGCACCGTGACCCTGACCGGTATCGGCCTGGTGATGACCGAGTTTGTGGAGTTCATCTCCGGGGGCAGCCTGATCATGATGCTGCTGTTTACCGCGATCATCTCCCTGATACTGGGGATGGGGCTGCCGACCACCGCCAACTACATCGTGGTCTCCACGCTGATGGCGCCGGTGATTGTCACCCTCGGGGCGCAGCATGGCCTGATCGTGCCGCTGATTGCCGTGCACCTGTTCGTGTTCTACTTCGGCATTCTGGCAGATGATACACCCCCGGTGGGCCTCGCGGCCTTCGCGGCGGCAGGGCTGGCAGGCAGTGACCCGATCCGCACGGGTATCCAGGGCTTTACCTACGATATCCGCACGGCCATTCTGCCGTTCATGTTCATCTTCAACACCGAGCTGTTGCTGATCGGCATCGAGTCCATTCCGCACCTGATTCTGACGATCCTCAGTGCCACGGCGGCCATGTTGATCTTCTCGGCAGCCACGCAGGGTTTCTGGTTTACCCGCAACAAACTGTGGGAGACGCTCGCCATGCTGCTGGTGACCTTCACCCTGTTCCGCCCTGGCTTCTGGTGGGATGAAATCTACCCGCCCATCGAGCAGGTGCCGGCGGCCCAGATTTATCAGGTGGCTGAAAACCTGCCCGAGGATGCGAAGATGAAAGTGCGGGTGAAGGGCGAGACCATCGACGGGGATCTCGTGGAGAAAATCGTCGAACTGCCCCTGGGCCCGAAAGCAGACGGTGAAGCGCGCCTGGCCTACGCCGGCCTGACCTTGCGTGAAGATGAAGGTCGCATGGTGGTGGACCTGGTGGACTTTGACAGCTTTGCCCAGAAAGCCGGCATCGACTTTGACTGGGAAGTGCTGGAAGTTGAAAAGGAACTGGATCGGCCTGACAAACAATGGATGTACATTCCCGCCTTGTTGTTGCTGGGTGTGGTCTTCCTGAGTCAGCGGTCACGGATACGTCGCGAGGAGGCCCTGGCCCATGTTTAAGAAAATCCTGCTACCGGTGGATATTGAAGAGCCTCAGTTTGCCGAAGAGGCGCTGGAGTATGCGGTCAAGCTGGCACGGACTGACGGTGCGGACATCCATGTAGTGTCCGTGCTGCCGGGCTTCAGCATGCCCATGGTCGCCTCCTATTTTCCCAAGGATGCCTTCGACAGGGCGCGCAAGGAGATGGAGACCGCCCTGAAGAACTTCGTGAAGAACAAGTTCCCGGATGACATCAACGTCACTTGGGCGATCCGCGAAGGCACCCCGTGGAAGGAAATCATCAAGGAGCGCATGGGTTCCGGATGTGATCTCATCGTCATCGGTGCGCACAACCGCAAGCGTATCAGTGATGTGATGCTCGGCTCGGTGGCCAACAAGGTCGTCGAGAATGCGCGCGTCTCGGTGATGGTCGTCAAGCCCCGCGTCTGATGCCACATCCTCCCGGTCCGAACCCGGTTTCCGCTTGGCGGAGCCGGGTTTTTTTATGGATTTTTCGGTGACACTCATGGCGGGTAGCCGATTTACAACTATACTCGAAGCAACGGTCAAAAATGCTAAAAAGGAGTGAAATGAGAGAAGTGCCTGATTCTCGGGAGAACAAGTTGCCTCTTTCCCCGCGTCAGCTGCTTCGGCGGCTTGTGAGTGTTGCAATGGGGGTGGCGGTGGCTGTCTCGATCGTGGCGGTCATGTTCGAGCTGGAACTGATTGATGAAGAACTGTCCAGCTCAGCCATCAAATTGGCCGAAATCGCGCATCAGACGCTGCCAGCCAATATCGGCGCGCTCTCGAAGGACGACCGGGAAGACTGGCTACGGAACTTTTTGGACAAGCAGGCTCAGCCGGGCAGCAACCATTTTATTGCCATCGAGCTTTATGATCCCTCGCGTGAGGAACTCGGAGATGCCGCCATCGTGGATCTCACGCGGCTCAAGCCCGAACTGGACAAGGGCAAACACTTGTTCAGCTGGAAGCGTCAGGCAGAGTACCGGCGCATCTGGCTGGATGGTCAGCTCTATCTGCAGGTTTGGGTCACGCTCAGAGGGGCCAGTGCCGATACGTTCAGCGGTTATCTGGAAGGGGTGTTTCTGGTTTCTCCGAACAACCTGTCGGCGCTGATGCTTCGGGTGGGGCTGATCATTGGCATTGTACTGGTGACGGCAGGGCTGTGCATTCTGATTGCCTATCCGGTCATTCAGCGGCAGAACCAGCGCCTGTTGGCGCACTCTGCCGAAATTACCGAATCCAACATCGAACTGCTCAAGGTGCTCGGGAATGCCATTGCCAAGCGTGACAGTGACACCCACTCTCATAATTATCGGGTGACCCTGTACAGCATCTTGCTCGCAGAGGCAGTGCACATGCCCGTACCCGCCATACGCAGTCTGATCAAGGGTGCCTTCCTGCACGATGTTGGCAAGATTGCCATTCCGGACCGCATCCTGCTCAAGCAAGGCCCGCTCGACGAGCAGGAATTCAAGGTGATGCAGACGCACGTCCGGCACGGTCGGGATATTGTTCAGGGTAATCCCTGGCTGCTGGAAGCGGTGGATGTGGTGTACGGTCACCATGAACGCTTCAATGGCAGTGGCTACCCTCAAGGGCTGCGGGGCAAGGCCATTCCGCTGGCGGCAAGAGTTTTCTGCATTGCAGACGTGTTTGACGCACTCACATCCGAGCGGCCCTACAAGAAAGCTTTTTCCCTGGACAAGAGCGAAGCCATCATGCGAGAGGAAGCGGGCCGACACTTTGAGCCACGGCTGCTGGAGGTGTTCCTTGCCAACTGCCGTACATGGTATGACCAGATCTATCAGCAGGATGATGCGGCCCTGGAGCAGTTGCTGACACAAAAGATGCGCCAGTATTTCGCAACAGATTCGATAAGCAGAATGAGTTAAGGGGAGTACCGCCAATGTTCAGATTGTTTGACCGCATCCCGCTGATGACAATGATTAAAGTGATCAGCGCGGTGTTTGTCGTCACATTGATTGTGCTCGAGCTTTATCTCGTCAACGAAAGCTCGAAACTGGAGAAGGTCCGGGCCGAGGCCGATCTGAAAACGCACCTGATGACCGAGGTTCAGGAACTGCGCTATTTTGTGGTGCAGGTTCAGCAATTTTATACGGATGCATCGCTGACCGGCGAAACCGCCCCGGTAAAAGAGGCCGAGGCATTTGCGAGGAAGGCTCTGGATCTGCTGCGTGAATTCAGAACGGAAGACAAGTACGCCAGCATTGCGGGGCTTGCAGAGGAACTGGCTCCGAAAATTGAGCGGGAGATCGCGCTGGGTCAGCCGATGGTCGATGCCTACGCATCGGGAGACCGGGCTGGCGGAGACGGGCGTATGGAAGAGTTCGATGCCATGGCCGGGCAGGTGGCCGAAGCGGTAGGCAGCAAACTATCTGAGCTGGAAGCGCAGCAAAAGGCCGCCGCGGCGATGGCGGCTCAGGTTTCTGATCAGGCCAAAACGGCCCAGAATGCGGTGCTGTGGACATTGACCGTGTTGACACTGGCCGCACTGTGCCTCATTTACATGAAACTGAGTCGCAGCCTCAATGGCCTCTTGCTGGGTTTTCGGGATCTGAACAAGGGGAACAAGGATCTCACGGCCCGGCTGCCGGCCGAAGGCAAGGGGTTACTGGCTGACTCGGCGCGGGAGTTCAACGGCTTTGTCAAATCACTGGATGAACTGATGAGCACGGTGCGCATTGCGGCCAAGCAGGCCAGTGGTGTCATGGGGGACTTGCTGGTCAGTTCGCAGAAGACCAGCGATGGCATGGATGAGGTTCACCTGAATACCGACCAGCTTGCCACGGCCATTAATGAAATGGCCTCCACCGTTCAGGAAATCGCCCAAAACACCGAGGTTGCACGGGAGAAAGCCCTGTCTGCTGATGAGGCCGCAGCTGAAGGCATGGATGTGGTGAAAAAGGCTATCGGTGTGATTGAAAGCATGGCGCAGACTATCACTGAGTCGGCTTCAGCGATAAACCGGCTGGCGCAGGACAGTGCCCAGATTGGCGAGATTCTCAATGTGATCCGCAGCATCTCGGATCAGACCAACCTGCTGGCCCTCAATGCCGCCATAGAAGCGGCTCGCGCAGGTGAGGCCGGGCGGGGCTTTGCGGTCGTGGCTGATGAAGTGCGCTCACTGGCCCAGCGCACCCAGGAGTCGACGGAAGAGATTCAGTCCATGATCGAGCGCCTGCAATCTGGTACGCAGGATGCCGTGCAGAATATGGAACGCACCGCTGAAGCCAGTCAGGAGGCCGTGAGCCATGCGACGCATGCGGATGAAGCGCTGCAACGCATTCAACAGATCGTCACCGAGATGACGGACGTCAACACCCAGGTGGCCACGGCCTCAGAAGAGCAATCCGCCGTGGCGGAAGAAATCAACCGCAATGTCGTCACCGTGGCGGACATCGCGCAGCAGGTTCTGGAGACAGCCCATGCCAACCGGGCCCATTCGCTGGAAGCGCGGATGGCTGTTCAGGAGGTCAACGGACTGGTCAGCCAGTTCAAGAGCAGTTTTGGCGATATGGAGCCGGATCCGGATGCGCTGGCGGTCTGGCATGATGGGTACCGGGTGGATATCCGCGAAGTGGATAGTCAGCATGGGCGGCTGTTCGAGCTCATGAATACGGTCTACCGGCTGTACAAGCAGGGCGCGGATACGAATCAGATTCAGTCCCCTCTGGATGAGCTGGTAGCATTGGCGAAAAAGCACCTGTCCGATGAGGAAGCCCTGATGGCCAGAGCCGGTTACTCCGGCCTGTCAGGCCACAAGGGAATTCATGAGAAGCTGCTTGCGGACATGGACCGCTACGTCAGGGCCTATCAGGATACCGCCACGGACGAAGCATTGCTCAATCTGGTCATGTTCCTCAAGAGCTGGCTGGTGGATCACATCTATCGCGTGGACAAGCAGTACGTGGATGAGCTGCATGCAGCTGGCATACGCTAGCGCCCTTTGCTGATGCCCCGGTATCAGCGGGGCGTTCATGTGGTTTCACCGGTGGGCGGACTGCGTTAAACTGAACGTTTTTCCACCACTTCCAGGTTGCACATGTCCGGCACTCCGACACATTCTGTTCCCGGCTGGTTCGAGTTGGCTTGCCAACGCCCGGTTGTGTTGCGCTCCGTCAGGGTCGCGCTGGTGGTCGGCACTATCCTGATGCTGATCAATCACGGGGATGCACTGCTGGCAGGTACCATGACGTCCGTGCGCTGGCTCAAGGTCGGGCTGACCTATCTGGTGCCTTATGCTGTAGCCACCTATGGGGCGGTGGGTGCCCTGCGTGAAAGTTATCGTGCGGCAGGTCAGGGGCATGGATGAGCAGATTCCCGAACTGACGCCGGAGCTGGCGCTGGAGATGGCGCAGGCACTGCAAAAGGTATTGCGCAGCCGACGCTACAAGCGGCGCGTCATGGGCCAGATCGTGACGGTGCCCGGGCAATTGGATGAAGCGCTGCGCCTGCCAGCAGTCATGCAGTTGCTCAAAAGCCGTGTGCTGCGCCGCCGGGAAGCGGGGCTGGAACGCTTTGAACTCATCTGGGACAGCCTTTCCGAGGCCACCCGGCAGGCCACGCTGGAAGCCTTGGGCTGGTATGACCCCGACAGCCTGCCCTGGGATGACCCGCGCTCCAATCGCCGGCCACCGATCAAGCTCTGACCCACCCCGAAGAACGCTAAGAAGAAGTAAGCGGCAGATTCAGTGGCGGTCCGGCCGGGCGAATGGCCCGGTCGTCCTTGTTGCGGGCATTGTTGATGGCCCGGTCCACGGGCACGGCCACCATCCCGCTCAGATCCACCGGTTTCAGGCACTCGCGCACGGCGTCGAGCGGTGAATCCGGATCCAGCCACACATCCCAGGCCGTCTGGGGCAGAATCAGCGGCATGCGCGCGTGCAGGGGGCGGAAGCCAAGCGGGGCCTCAAGCGTCACAATGGCGCAGGACTCCAGATACGCCTCCGGCCGCTCCCAGATATCCCAGATGCCGCCTAACGCAAGAGCTTGCTGCGGATGATGAATCCAGTAAGGCTGCTTGTGCCCGTTTTCGGCGCGCCACTCGATGAAACCGGATGCCGGCAGAATGCCGCGATGGTGGCGGAAAGGCCCGCGAAACGCCTTGCTCGATTCCAGATTCTCCGCGCGCGCATTGAACATGCTGAATCGGGTATCCACTTCCCGTGCCCAGGCGGGCGTCAGCCACCAGCGCATGGGATGCACCGCGCGGCCTCTTTCCGTCTCGCACACCACCGGCACGGCTTCTGTCGGCGCAATGTTGTAGCGTGTCGGCAGCTGAATGTTCACCCCCAGATCCAGCAACAACTGCCGGGTCAGGGGGTCGTCAATGATGTTGTAGCGACCGCACATGAGCCGGCTCAGGACGTTTCGGGCAGATCCAGATCCGCCGCACTGTGGCGCTCCGGCACCTGAAGAGACTCCTCGCCCCAGACCCGGTTGACCCGGCGGCCCCGTTGTACCGCGGGCCGGTCATGAATCTGTTTCGCCCAGCGCACCACATGCGTGTACGACTTCACATCGAGAAACTCGGCGGCATCGTAGAGCTTGCCTTCCACCAGCGCGCCGTACCATGGGTACGTGGCGATGTCTGCAATGGTATAGAGGTCACCACACAGGTATTCGTGGTCGGCAAAGTGGCGGTTGAGTACGTCCAGCTGGCGCTTGACCTCCATGGCATAGCGGTTGATGGGGTACTCGTACCTTTCCGGTGCATAGGCGTAGAAGTGGCCGAAGCCGCCGCCGAGAAAAGGCGCGCTGCCCATTTGCCAGAACAGCCAGGACAGGCATTCCGCCCGCTGTGCCCGGTCGGTCGGCAGGAACTGGCCAAATTTTTCTGCCAGGTACATCAGGATGGCTCCCGACTCGAAGACCCTGACCGGCGGATTCTCGCTGCGATCCACCATGGCCGGAATCTTGGAGTTGGGATTGATCTCCACGAAGCCGCTGCTGAACTGGTCGCCCTCCATGATGTTGATCAGCCAGGCATCGTATTCGGCTTCCTGGATGCCCAGGGCCAGCAACTCCTCGAACATGATGGTGACTTTCACGCCATTGGGGGTGCCCAGGGAATAGAGCTGAAACGGGTGCTCCCCCACGGGCAGCGCCTTTTCATGAGTGGGGCCTGCAACGGGACGGTTCACATTGGCAAACTTGCCGCCACTTTCGCTGTCCCAGGTCCAGACTTTTGGAGGGGTATAGGTCGTGTCGCTCATGTTCGATAACCTTGCGCAGAAGTCAGAGATGCGCATAGTCAAGCACGAAGCGGGCAGCAGGTCAAAAGCCGGGTCACTTGGTTGAATCTTCGCAGCTGCCGACTCGCGTCAGAAAAAATGCAATACCGTCAAAGGCGTTTACAAGGTGGTTCTGATCCAGAACCTCAAATGACACAGACGGAAACTGTGCTTGCTTGTGACTCTTTACGTCCAATAATCTGACCGACTTTCTTTCGGGGTGAATACCCCAAAACCAGGTCGTTTTTTTCAAAGGGGGACTCGTAACGCCTTCCTCATCGTCAGGAACAAGTACCCGCGTCTGGTAGTGCGGGTCTTGCACAGAGAGCTCGGCGTATCGAAAAGTATCCGGACAGATGATGGCTCGGTCACCCACCTGTTTCCGGGCGTCCTCCTCTGTGGTCAATCCACCCCGGTAGACCCCATAGCTTTCTACTTGATAGATGCCCCGGATCGCTGAAGAATTTTCTGAAGCGGAACAGGCCGATATCAGGAGCAGGAGCCCCAGTGTCAGAACAGAAGGGTTAATCTGAGTCATAAGTTCCTTCATTGTATAGTGTCCTCTCGGTCGCACGCCTGTTGGACAGGCCCTCTGAATCAAGGGCTTATATGTATATATAGAGCGTTATGAGTGGGCGAACAGGCATCTCAGGCATCATGGCCGAACACATCGGGCGCATCTTGGTTGAGCCGTGCAGCCTGCTCCGAGTCGGTCATCCACTGCCACAGGCGCCGGGGGCGTTCGTTCTCCGGCACCGCCGCCCAGCGCAAGTCCGGTGTCCAGGCATGCTTGGCGACCGTTTGGCCGGTTTTGGCAGGCAGGCTCTGGCTGGCGTTTTCCGAAAGTTTCTTTTTCAAAGCTTCCGCGGAGGTCTTGTCCGGTAGCTTCATCCACAGGCTATCCGTCAGGGTTTCAGGCAGCTGCGTCAGCAGCAGGCAGCGCAGATCACTGCCGGGCCGCGACCAGCTTTCCACGTCCAGCCCGCTGTCGCCTGCCGATACGATACGACCGAAACCGAGTGCAGCAAATGTCTGCGTGCGCCGACCCGTGTCCTCGTCATACAGGTTGCCAAACGGTCGCAGGCCGTTGAAGACGCGTCCGGTGGGCCCCTGATAGTTCAGTTTCAGGGTGCCGGCAAACACATGACGCGTGCCGGCACCCAGCAGTTGAGTCAAGGCCCGCTTGCGGGCTTCCTTGTCCTTTGGGGCACTGTCCAGCAGGGCCTGTAACCATTGACCGGTTTTCGCGGGTGAAGTGGGATTTGACCCATCGCTGTCCGCGGGTTTGATATCGGCGGTTTGAGAATCGAACAGACCCTGATGTGTAATGGCGGTGCTGAGCAGGGGCCCGTTGGCCACGTCATCCAGATCCAGCGTTTCGCTCTCGAGCGATGCCTCGAAACTCTGTGCCTGAAGCTGCACGCCGACCGGATGCAGCGATAGCGGATGCTTGCGCCCGCCCTTTCCGGTGTAGGCTTCGCCCAGCTCATCACAGGTGACTACCACCATGAGTTCCGTGGGGGTATCCCAGGCGGTACTGCCGAGCATTAGCGTGTGGTAGCGCACGAAGTCCTTGACATCATAGTGGCTGCCGGCCGCGCTCTGATTCAGCATGCCCGTGAACAGGTGCATCAGGATCTGATCTTCCACAGCGGAGACGGGATTATGCTCGGTGAAGACCGGCGCAGCATAGCTTCGGCCCGTGTTCCAGTCCGGATCCGGATGCAGCCAGGGCCCGTCGCCGAACCGGAAGAAGAGCTGTACCTCCACGTTGCCTTCGAACAGGCGCGGTTGGGGGTAGACGACCGTGTTATGGGTCAGGAACGCCGTATCGGTCAGCAGATACTCATCGCGCACTTCAACCCCATTGAGGGTATGTGCCCGGTCAGGGTCCACATTGAGGGTGAACAGATCGTCCGCCGAGGCATTGGTCGGATCGTAGCTGGCTTCCCGGCCATCCCAGCGCAGGTAGATATCCTGCTCATCCGCCCCGACCCGGAGGCTGAGCGCGCACTCCATATTCGAGAGGGCACCGTAACGCCAGCTGCAATCACTGCGGGACGACCTGAACACGGATTTGACGGCATCCACAGCGATATCCCACCAGCTGTCCGAAGCCAGCGGGCGCAGTCCGTGATGCAGGAGCGGGCCATACTGAAAGAACGGGTAGATGACCGCACCGATGCGGCCTGCATAGCACTGTTCGTGCTCCAGCAGCTCGTCGGACTGAAGGGCGTGCAGGTTGACGTGCATCAGCGGGCAGCTGACGTTCACCCCGTCAAAGCGATGCAGCCAGAGGGTGACCGGCACCGCCGGAGGCAGGAAGGAGGTCTTGTCACCTTGGGCATTCAGGCGATAGCGCTTGCCCGAGCGCGGATCCTCGACATAGTCCTTGCCCGGCTCGCCGTCTTCGTCAGAGGGCCAGACTTCCCACTCCTCCAGCACCACCAGAATGCGCACCGGCTCGTAGGGTGAAAGCGGCGCTGCCTGTGCAGACAAGGTAAAGCGATTGCGGAACGTCCTCCACCCGTCAGGTTGACCACGCTCTGTCCAGTAGAGCTCGGTAAAGGCCAGGCTCTCCGGCACGATGGAGAAGTTTTCAGTGGCCAGGTTGGCCAAGAGGGCATCGGTGTTTTCCGACAACTGACCATGCACGGGAAACAGCGTCTGGGTGCGCGCGATGACATGATCCTCCCAGAAAAAGCTGCCATAGCTGGCAAGTCGCTGGAAATGATACCTCAGGCCGTGCGACAGGGAGGCCATGCCATCCGGAAAGCGTCGGGCGATATGTGCATCTCTTGCGCCCGGTGCGCCGAGGCCGTGTTCCTGCAACCACAGGGCGTCCAGAGCTACGGGCAATTGCTGGCGCGTGTCAAAGGCCCAGCCATCCTGCAGCAGGTAGGTCTCGATATAGCCTTCGATGTCCAGTTGTTCAAAGCATGTGCGCAGGGCCGCCTGGGGATCGCCCCCCGCCTTGACGGCCAGCCAGGTGGCACGCTGAATCAGCCCCAGCAGGCCGTTGAGCACCTGATAGCGCAGGTGGAATTGCAGGGCACTCCACGCTCGGGTCCGGGCGTCCGGATCTGCGTTGACATCATCCAGAGTATCGGCATATTCGCTTGCACGCTCGAGCATCAGCACCTCGTTATGCCGGGCCCGGTCCCGTATTTGGATGAGCTGCCGATTCACGCGCCTGAGAATATCCAGATCCCCTTCCACCAGCGTCAGGCCAAACTCCACCAGTCCGCCGCAGGCATGGATTTCCTGTGCCTGGTTGAGAGCGCCTGAAGCAGCGGTAACCGCCGCCTTGGCCACGACCATTGCCCCGGCTATGGTCTGTAACCCCGGGATCACGGACAAAACCGCCTCCACCGTGTCATACATGGCGGAGAGTGTGGCCAGCATGGCGGCCTGCCAGGCCTTGTCCAGCGCCATGCTGGAGGCCACCGCCCGATCACAACGCAGCGCCAGGGCTTTCTGGGCCTCGCGACAGGGCAGCCAGCGCGGCGCCACACCCTCCAGTACCTCATGCACTTCAAGCTCCACCCGGCGTGAG
>RFIV01000161.1 GCA_003695085.1 Gammaproteobacteria bacterium | reverse complement strand
TGCCCGCTTCGCCAAACAACGCCTGGTGAAACGGCGGAACCAGGGGGGCTCCCTGCCCCCCCAATGCGACATCCGTACGTCTGAAATCGGCCACCACCGGCAGCTCCAGCTCGGCAGCCATCAGTCCGGGATTGATCAACTGAAAGGTGAAAGGTGCTTCGCCTGTGGGAGCATGGTGCAGAGTCTGCCCATGGCAGGCAACCGCCATGAGCTCACCGGGCTGTACCTGCCACTCATGCAGTTGAAGTCGGACGCGCTGGGCCATCCAGTACGAATAACGGGTTTCGGTGGTGCCCAGGGCCTGAAGTGAAATGGTATCCGAACGAGCCAGTGACCGGAGAGCCTGCCGAAGCTCACAAGGAAAGGAGTGCACCGCCCAACCCCGGCACTCGAGCGTATCGGGGTCCAATAACGCCAGGTCCAGCCCATCCAGGCTGGTACCCGTCATGAGGCCGAGTATCAGACGCCTCATGAATCACTGGGTATCCAGTCTGGCCACCTGGGTGCTGCCGGACATGCTCTCCAGCTGCTCGATGGCCAGTGCCGCCACCTGATTGAAACGCGCTCGCTCGGACTTCGGCACCGGAGACGCCTGAGGGAACTTGACGGTCATGGGATTGCGATGGACGCCATTGACCCGAAACTCATAGTGAAGATGTGGGCCTGTCGCCAGCCCGGTGCTGCCAATATAGCCGATGACCTGCCCTTGTTTTACGTATTTGCCTGCCCGGATCCCACGGGCGAACTTCTGCATGTGAGCATACAGCGTGGTGATGGCCTGACCGTGCCGCAGAATGATCGTGTTCCCGTATCCACCCTTGCGGCCTGCAAAAATGACCTTGCCATCGCCGCTGGCCTTGATCGGTGTACCGCGGGCCGCGGCGTAGTCAGTACCCTTGTGCGCCCGGATCCGGTTGAGCACAGGGTGCTTCCGGCGCAGGTTGAATCCGCTTGAGATGCGCGCGAAATCCACGGGCATGCGCAGGAAGGCCTTGCGCATGCTGCGTCCTTCCGGCGTGTAGTAGGCCGTGCGTCCCTTGCTGTCGGTATAGCGCACGGCGCGAAACGTTCGGCCCTGATTGATGAATTCGGCGGATACAATGCCGCCCAGGCCGATCTTCTTCTCACCCAGATACTGCTCTTCGTAGACCACGCGGAAGCGATCGCCCTCGCGAATGTCCAGGATAAAGTCGATGTCCCAGCCGAAGATGTTCGCCAGCGACATGATCAACGTGTCTGGCAGGCCGGCGCGGGAAGCATCCGCAAACAGTGAGTCATGAATCTCGCCTTCAGCATAGGCCAGCTGAATATCTGGCGTTTCTGTCACTGTCTGCCCCTGAATGCCCGTGTCATCCAGCTTGACTTCGTAACGTTCCAGCATCGAGCGATGGATGGTGACCTGCTTCAGTGTTCCCGTCGGGTCAAAGGCGAACGCCACTTTCTGTCCGGGCAGAATGCGCGACCACTGCTTGTCCTTCAGGGCACGATCAATGGTTATCAGGTCACGGGACGTCGCACCTGCGCGTTTGAAAATCAGCGCCAGGCTATCGCCCGTGCGTACTTCCTCTGTTTTCCAGATCAGCTTCGGTGCAGTGGCTGCCGTAGTCTGGGAAGCATTCGGGGCAGGCGTTTCAGGCTGCCCGGCCTGAATTTGCCCAGCTGTGCCTGTGTCGTCACTACGGCCCTCCGGCATCGGGGCCTGGAAATTGGAGAGGCGATCTTCAGCACTTGCAGAAGGGGTGTCGTTGAGGGTGTCCGCCTCGTCAGGCTGACCGATGGGTATTTCAACGCTCATGCGATTCACGCTGCCAGTCGATTGAGGCGAAAACAGCAAGCCACCGACAACCAATATGCTGGCAAGGCATATGGCAATCAGGTGAGGGCGCGGCATGGATTTGAGCATTGTTTTTCCGAAGGTTGCCATAAAGAGTTAAAGTGAAGTTTCGCCTAGTATAACGGGTGAGCAAAAAAGCGTCACGCGCCACACCTCGAAACCCGCCAATTCCTGTTATACTACCGCGCCGCGTGCACGCCTTGAAGCACGTAAAGGTATGACTCATGCAACCGAACTGTAACAGCAGAGGCAGTGATGACAGCGATTGACGAGGCTCTGGCGATCATTCGCCGCGGCACCGAAGAAATCATTGAAGAAGATGCGCTGGCTGAAAAGCTCAAGCGTGGCAAGCCCTTGCGCATCAAGGCGGGTTTTGACCCCACCGCGCCTGACCTGCATTTTGGTCACACGGTTCTGCTGAACAAGATGCGACAGTTTCAGGAGCTGGGGCATCAGGTCATTTTTCTGATTGGCGACTTCACCGGCATGATTGGCGACCCCACGGGCAAGTCGGCCACGCGGCCGCCGCTGACCGAGGAAGAAGTGGCCCGCAATGCGGAGACCTACAAGGAGCAGGTCTTCAAGATTCTGGATCCTGAAAAGACTGAAGTCCGTTTCAACTCCGAATGGATGGGCAAGATGTCGGCCGCAGACATGATCAAGCTGGCTGGCCAGTACACCGTGGCGCGCATGCTCGAGCGCGACGACTTTGACAAGCGCTTCAAGGGTAATCAACCCATCTCCATTCACGAATTTCTGTACCCGCTGGTTCAGGGGTATGACTCCGTCGCACTGGAAGCCGACGTGGAACTGGGCGGTACCGACCAGAAGTTCAATCTGCTCATGGGGCGGCTGTTGCAACAGCGTCATGGCCAGGAACCGCAGACCATCATTACCCTGCCGATCCTCGAAGGGCTGGATGGCGTCCAGAAAATGTCCAAGTCCCTGGGCAACTATATAGGTGTCAACGACCTGCCTGGCGAAATGTACAGCAAGATTCTCTCGGTGCCCGACACACTGATCTGGCGCTACTTCGAGCTGCTCAGCGCGAAGCACATGGATGAAATTAACGCCCTGAAGCGGGATGTTGAAGCCGGGCTCAATCCCCAGGAAGCCAAGAAAGTGCTGGCTAAAGAACTGATTACGCGCTTTCACGGCGAAGAGGCTGCGGCGACGGCTCATAAGTCTGCCGGGAATGTCACGGCACTGGGAGAGATTCCCGAGAACCTGCCGGAAGTCGAGGTGGATGCCGAAGGTCAGACCGAGCTGCCGGTTGCGACCGTCATGCGCCTGGCGGGGCTGGTGAAGAATGGGGCCGCTGCCAAGGATGTGCTCAAGCGAGGTGCCTGCTACGTCGATGGTCAACCCGTGGAAGGGAGTCGGATGCTCGCTGCGGGCAAGAGCTATGTCGTGCAGGCCGGCAAGAAGAAAATCGCCCGCGTAAAAATTTCGTGACAAAAGTGTTGCAAAGCGCGAAGCGATCCCTATAATGCGCTCTCACTTCGACGGGCGACGCCCTGAGGAGTC
>RFIV01000160.1 GCA_003695085.1 Gammaproteobacteria bacterium | reverse complement strand
GCACTGTACTCAATAAGCAAGCCGCTCCAGAATGTACATCGAAATTATTCGATGAAAGGGGCGAAGGATGCTGACACATTGCCTGGGCTACCCGAGACTGGGGCCGAATCGTGAGTACAAGCGCACCGTGGAAGGCTACTGGCAGGGCGACCTGACTTTGGAAGCGCTCGATACGGCGCGTCTGGATCTGATCCGCCAGCGTATTGACGCACAGGTGGCGGCCGGGCTGGACTTGGTCACCGTGGGCGATTTCAGCTGGTATGACCCGCTGGCCGACTGGGGGCTGAGCCTGGGCTATGTGCCCGCACGCCATCACGATAACTCCCTGAACCGGGATGACCAGCTGTTCTTCATGGCACGGGGCGTGCGCTGGGACGGCGCGGCGGCACCTGCGCTCAGGCTGCGCAAGTGGTTCGACACCAACTATCACTATCTGGTTCCGGAGCTGGAACGCGGCCCCGTGCGCCCGCTGGATATCTCACCCCTGCTGGCCGAACTGGCCGAAGCCCGGGCGTCTGGCCGCACCGTCAAGGTGGTGATCCCCGGTCCGCTCACGTTCCTCTGGTTGAGCGATGCCGGTGCCGGGGCCGAACCTCTTGATCACTTGCCGGTGCTGATCGAGCGCTACCGTCAGGCATTGGCCGAACTGGCCGAAGCGGGTGCGGACTGGATTCAGCTGGATGAGCCGGCGTTTGCACTGGACCTGCCCGTCACGTGGATCAGTCAGGCCGAAGCGGTCTATCACGGCCTGCAGCGTCACGACGTGAAACTGATGCTGGCGGTCAGCTATGGTGCGCCGACGTTGCCCCTGTCCACCCTGGCGGCACTGCCGGTGGCGGCCCTGCATGTGGACGGACTGGCGGACCCCGCTGCCGCGGAAGTCCTGGCGGAACGGCTGCCGCCCCATCGAGCCCTGTCGATTGGACTGATCTCCGGGCGGGCAGTCTGGCGCGGGGATCTGAACACCCTCACGGCCCGGTATGCCACGCTGGCTCGGCGGCTGGGCGACCGGTTGCTCATCGGTACCACCACCAGTTTGCAGCACGTCCCCTGGGATCTCGCGTCCGAACAGGCGCTGGCTGCTGACGTCTGTGCCAAGCTGGCCTTTGCGCGCCAGAAACTCGATGAGCTCGTCACGCTCCGGGCGTTGCTCCGCGATGCGCCCGAAGGTCTGGCCGCACCGGCTGGCGGACAAACGGTCAGCCCACCCGCTGAAACGGAGCTGACCCGGGCCGAGTCTCGGGAAAGCCGCATCGTGCGGCAGCGCCAGGCGCTGGGCCTGCCGCTGTTGCCCACCACCACCATCGGTTCCTTTCCGCAAACGGCCGAATTGCGCCGGGCCCGGGCGCAATGGCGCAAGGGCGAGCTGGATGAGGCGGGTTATCAGCAGGTCATCGACCGCTATCTTCAGGAGTGCATCCGTATTCAGGAGGAGGCAGGCGTCGACGTGCTGGTGCATGGCGAACCCGAGCGGACGGACATGGTGGAATTCTTTGCGGAGTTCATTGACGGCATGGTGACCACCACCTATGGCTGGGTGCAGAGCTACGGCAGCCGCTGCGTCAAGCCGCCCATCATTGTGGGTGACCTGTCACGGCGTCAGCCGATGACAGTGGCGATCTTCCGCCGTGCCCAGGCCCTGACGTCGCGCCCCGTGAAGGGCATGCTCACCGGGCCGGTCACCCTGCTCAACTGGTCCTTTGTACGCCAGGATATCCCGCGCGAGGCGGTGGCCTATCAGCTGGCGCGTTGTGTGCGGGAGGAAGTGGCCGACCTTGAAGCCGCGGGCGCCCGGATCATTCAGGTGGATGAACCGGCACTGCGCGAGGGGCTGCCGCTGCGCCAGAGCCAGCATGCGGATTACCTGCGCTGGGCGACCCGGGCCTTCCGGCTGGCCACTGCGGTTGCCGGCCCGGACACCCAGATTCATACGCACATGTGCTATGCCACCTTCGGTGATATTCTCGACGCCATCGTGGCGCTGGACGCGGATGTGATCACGCTGGAAACCTCCCGTGCGCAAGGCGAACTGGTGCGCCATCTGGCCCGCCATCCCTATCCGGCGGATATCGGGCCCGGTGTCTGGGACGTGCACAGTCCGGCGGTACCGGACACGGATCAGTTGGTGGCGTTCATCGAGCGGCTGCTGACAGTCATTCCGGCCGAGCGGCTGTGGATCAACCCGGACTGCGGGCTCAAGACCCGGAACTGGGAAGAAGTGGTACCGTCACTGCACCATATGGTGGAGGCCGCGCGGCGGGTGCGGGAGGCGCGGAGTGCGAAGGCGGCCCGAAAAGCAGACGAAGCCGTGCACTGACCGTCCGCGAGACAGGGTGGCCATGCAGATGGCCGCCCTGTCTTGCTGTTGGGGGACAGGTTACTTGAGCTGGGTGCCGTCCCGGTCAAACACGCTGACATCCACCTGAATGCCCTGGCGGATGGAGGCCGTGACCGTGCAGAAATCCTCGAACTGCTCCAGGATACGGTCGAGATGGTTGAGGTTTTCCTTCCGGTTGCCTACCGTCAGCTTCACGTCCAGCTTCTGAATGCGCAGACGGTTGCTCTCGTTGCGCCCGACGGTGACATCCACCTCGGCTTTGACGGGGTACGCCTGATTCTTGAACTTCTGATTCGCAAACAGCAGGCTGGCGGCCAGACAGTTGCCTGCTGCCGTGGCCAGCATGCGCTCGGGAGAGGGCCCCTTGAACTGGCCCAGCGGCGCGCCTTCGTCCGTGGTCAGATCCGGAATGGGCGTATCCGGAAACTTGACCCTGAACTCGTAACCGTCTACCTGTTCCAGTATGACTTTGACTTTTTCGGACACGGTTGTACCCCCTGACAGAATTCATGCGCACTATAGCCAGCATCAGCGGCGGATGACAAGTAGGTTTAAGGAAAAGCGGTGTACAGGACTGGGCTGGGAAGGATCTCCCCGGCACGGATGACCGGGGAGAAAGGCAGATTATGACTTCAGCTTACGACGCAGACCAAAGCCCGCCAGCCCAAGGCCCAGCAGTGCCATGGTGGCAGGCTCGGGTACCGGGCGAATGGTTTCCTGAACCTTCACATCCACAAAGGCTGCGGTGAACGAGTCTGCTGTCAAGCCGCCGGTGCGCAGTTGGTTAAGATCCCACGCTGCACCGCCGGTAGCCAATGCCATGTTCACATAGTCGGCAATGGTCGACCCGTCACCGCTTATGGCCGAAGCACCTGTGCAGGGTGTAAAACCACCGGATCCGTCAGCCTTGAATCCTTTTCCACCTTTGGTGATACCCAGTGCACTAGAACCGTCACCACAGCGGAAGCGAGCATTGACCACCGCGTTCAAGAGCGCTTTTTCCGCTTTCAAGTTTTTCAGTATGGATTTGTAGGTGTGGCTGTTGGAGCCCAGATTGTCACGATCCTCATCGGTCACGAGGATGATGTTGGTCCGGGCAGCAGGCCGCAGCGTGTAGTCATTCAGAGCGGTATGGATACCCGAGTAGCCGTCCTCAAAGCTACCGTCCAGTTTCAGGCTACCGGTTGCCGCACTGTACTGGGCGGCAGTACCGAAGTCACCGCCCCCCACGCTGTGCTTGTGGCCTGCCAAATGGGAGCCCGCCCCGCCAAAGCCTACGAGGCCATACTGGGTGCTGACCGGATCGCCGGCGGCAACCGTGTTGAAGGCGCTGTCCAGGCTGGTAATCATGCCACCGAGCCAGGCATGCTCACCGCTCATGGAGCCGGATTCATCCACAACGGTGATCACATCGGTAGTGATGGCCACTGCGCCCGCGCCTACCGACATGGACAATGCGACGGCACCGACGGCCGCCTTGAGCGAATTTGAAATGAATTTCATGATCATGCTCCGTTTATTTGTCGTCTTTGAGGTTGTTAGGGACTTCAACGCCCTGCGTACAGTGATGTGAGCGTATGAACAGGTCTGCAATTATTGAGCCGGATGGAAATAGCCCAGCTGATTCATGGTGTTAACGATTCAAATGTGAGTGGGAAATCATCGGAGAGGGTGTGCTTGGGGTAAAAAGCGTAAAGAAGCTTGACGCATGTGAGCGCTTACTTTTTGAGAAGAGCTCTGAATCATTGCGCCACACGCGATAAAAAGCGGTTTTGATGCCTTTACGAGGGCATTTGCGGGCGGGGGGCTCTGCAATCGGGTTCTGTGAAAATTTCTGACAACGCTGATCACATCGAATCTTGTATATTGTCCCAAAATCCCATATCTTGTATCCCGGTTTTGGTTCACGCCCACATCTTGGGTTGTGCGAAGAGGGAATCCGGTGCGAATCCGGAACTGACGCGCAGCGGTGTGGGGGAACGAAGGTGACACGGATCAGGACCTGATCCAGGCACTGTCCCCGAGGGGATGGGAAGCCGTCACCGTAGGTTGCCGAGTTGCCTGGCCGGCACGCGGCGCGCCCCCGAGTCCGAAGACCTGCCAGAACCGGCGCAGACGCGCCATGAATGACCGCCCTCGCGATCCAGGGCCGGGACAGTCGTTGCACGCCGGGATGTCATGCCCGCCCGTGCCTGCCTGCCCTGCCGCGCGAGGTGAATGACACGCGAAACCAGCAGGAGCAAGCATGAGCACCCAGCCAACCTGGCATGTGATCAAGCGTACGGGCGATCTGGCCCCGTTCACCCCCGAAAAGATTCGTATTGCCGTCAGCAAGGCCTTTATCGCCACCCTTGGTGACAGCGCCGAAGTGTCCAGCCGTGTCCGGGCACAGTCGCTGAAGACTACCGAAGCGGTTACCCAGGCATTGAAGCGTCGCCTGCCGGACGGCGGGCGCATCCATATCGAGGACATCCAGGACCAGGTCGAACTGGCGCTCATGCGCAGTGGCGAGCACGCCGTGGCCCGGGCCTACGTCCTGTACCGGGAGGCCCATGCCCGCCAGCGCAGTGAAAGCGCCCGGGCGCAGGGTGCGCCGGAGAAACCGGTCCTGCACATCACCGGCAGCGACGGTCAGCGGCGCCCGCTGGACCGTGAACGCCTGGCCGCCATGCTGGATGAGGCGCTGGAAGGACTTGAAGGCGTCAGCGCCACACCGGTACTGGATGGCATCGAGCGCAGCCTGTTTGACGGCATGACCGAACGGGATCTGGCCGATGCCATCATCCTCAGCGCCCGTAACCTCATCGACCGGGAACCGGATTACACCTATGTGGCCGCCCGCCTGCTGCTGGACAAGCTGCGTCACGAAGCGCTGACCCGCCTCTGGCAGGAGCCCATCCATCTGACCCAGGCCCAGCTGGCGGAACAGTATGGCGAGACCCTGAAGCGCACCCTGCAGGTGGGCGCGGAGCTGGAGCTGCTGGATCCGGAGCTGACGCGCTTTGATCTGGACACGCTGGGCCGGGCACTCAAACCCGAACGGGACTTCCGGTTCACCTATCTGGGCCTGCAGACCCTCTATGACCGCTACTGCATCCATGATCACGGTACCCGGATTGAACTGCCGCAGATCTTTTTCATGCGCGTCGCCATGGGGCTGGCCATCAACGAGGT
>RFIV01000159.1 GCA_003695085.1 Gammaproteobacteria bacterium | reverse complement strand
TCCGCCAGCACCCTGCACCTCAAAGGAATCACCCGCAGCACCACTGAAGGTAAAACTCAAATCGTTGCCACGGCTGTCCCGAACAACCAGGTCCGAACCGTTCAGAACGGCACTCACCCCCACCAGCGATGGTGAATTGTTGATCGAGTTGGCCAGGTCGGTCAGTGATGCCGGATTGTCAAATGGCACACCGTTGATCGTCACCCGCATGGTGCCCGATGCATTGTTGAAGCCTGTCGCAGTCAGCGTGGCTGACGTGCTTGCTGACGCGTCAATCCCGTCAATCTGATTAAAACGCGCTGCGATGGAGTTCGCCGACTCGTCGGCTACCGTGGTCACTGTCGTGGTCGTGCCGTTGCCCAGTGTCACAGTAAAGGTCTGAGCACCGTAACCATTGGTCGTGCCTGCCACAACCTGCCCCACATCGGTACCGTCACTGGTCAGCGTATAGCCGGCCTGCGCCAGCACCCCCTCGCTGGAATCCAGATTCAGCTGTGCATCCACGTTGGTTGTGCGCCGGGGAGCCAGGTTGCCGCTCTGGATGACCAGATCCCCCAATACGCCTCCGATCACGCCCTGATCATTGGCAGAAAATCCCTGCAGGCGCATGCCCACGCTGTTGACCACATAACCATCCTTGTCCACGCCGAACTGACCGGCACGGGAGTATCGTGTCGCGCCGTTGTCACTGAGAATAAAGAAACCTCCGCCATTGATGGCCAGATCCAGACCATTCTCGGTGAAGTCGATATTGCCCTGCGCAAAGGACTGACGAATGTTCTGAACCCTGACACCGTCACCCACCGGATTGGTCCCCAGACTCAGAAAACTGTTGGCATACAGGTCGCCGAATTCCACCCGCGACTGCTTGTAGCCAACCGTACTGGCGTTGGCGATGTTGTTACCGGTGACCTCAAGATCGACGGAGGCTGCCCGGATTCCTGTCAGCGCAACATTAAACGGCATGATTCACCTCCCCCTCAGAGAATTTCTTTGACATCAGACAGCAGCGCACTGCCCCTGCCAGCCAGATTCAGAACAATGCCTCCGGTATTGCTGATGGACACGCTGTCCACATTCGCCGCCATGTAGGCATTCAGTTGCTGTGACTCTGCACCGTACCGCGCCTCTGCGCGAATGCTGTAGGTGCCCGCCGGCATGGTCTCACCCTTGCTGTTGGTCCCATCCCACTCGAATCTCAGGTCACCTGCAGCCTGCTGCCCAAGATCAATGCGGCGCACAAGCTCACCGTTGCTGTTCAGAATCGAAACGCTCAGGGCTGAGGTGCTTGATGGCACTTCAATGACACCACCGAGCGTGCCTCCGGCCTCCAGCTGACCGACCGAAGACTGAACCAGCACATTGCGGCCCACCATGGCCGACGCCTGCAGTGCCTGGTTGGAGCGGAACTGGCTGGCCATGCTCTCCACGGACTGGTTAAGCTTGTCAATCCCTTCCACTGAGCTGAACTGAGCCAACTGCGCCACAAACTCCGAGTTATCCTGGGGCTCCAGCGGGCTCTGATTGTTGAGCTGAGCGATCATCAGCTCCATGAACTGGTTCTGCCCGAGTTCATTGGACTTCTTGCTTTCGGTCTTGAGCGCATACTGGGACAGTACGTCGCTGGCCGCATTCACAGACGTTGCATCAGTCATTGTTCTTGCTCCTGCCTTACTGGCCCAGCGTCAGCAAACGCTGCATCATGGTCTTGGCGGTGTTCATGACATCCGCATTGAGCTGGAAGCTGCGTGAAGCGGACATCATGTCCGCCATCTCTTCCACGACATTCACATTCGGGTAGTAAACGTAACCTTCCTCATCCGCCATGGGATGATCCGGCTCATAGCGACGCTCCAGCGGGGCCTGACTCTCCACGATCGCCGCCACCCGGACGCCGCGTCGTGCCTGGTTCTCCACCTCCCGGTCACCGAAAGCACGCTGTGCTTCCGCTTGCACGGCGGCAAAGACCGGCTTTCTGGCGCGATACGTCTTCTCCACTGACGAGCTGACGGATTCCGCGTTGGCCAGATTGCTCGCCGTCGTATTCAGGCGCACCGACTGGGCGCTCATGGCAGACCCGGCAATATTGAAAATGCTGTGAAGTGCCACCTTACTCCCCCTTTATCGCGCTGATCAGCCCCTTGAACTTGCTGTTCAGGAACTGAAAAGAAGTCTGAAAATCCAGCGCATTACGCGCAAACTCGGCGGTTTCCATTTGAGTATCCACAGTGTTGCCATCAATGGACGGCTGGCTGGGGACGCGATACTTCATCGCTGCAAATTCGGCCCCGTCACCGGTATCGGCAATATGCCCTGCCTGAGACGTCGCAAGCGGCAGGTCCTTGCCCTTTGCCGCCTCCCCGGCGAGCACTTCCCGGAAATCCAGATCACGGGCCTTGAATCCCGGTGTATCGGCATTGGCCAGATTATCCGCCAGCACTTCTGCTCTCTGAACCCGCAGCTGCAACGCAGTCTGATGAATACCCAGTGCCTTGTCGAAAGAAATCGCCATACAACTGTGCCTGCTGAATGTATCGTTGCCCTATTCAAAGCAACCGCAGTGCCACAAAGTTTTTTTACTTATTATTCAATTGGATAAAGTGTCATGAACGTCATTCCGGGCGGCAATTGCTGGCCGGTCACATAGCGCATTCACAAGCCCTGTCAACCCCGGAAAAAGCGGGTTTCATTCTGCATTTCACCCGCTATAATGCGCCGCCGTTGTCTTGCAGTCGCCGGAGAAGAATACCCAGATGATCGTCTTTACCGTTCGTAATAAAGTGACCGGCCAGGTGTATGTCGGCAGTACCAGTCTCTCTCTGGAAGAGCGTTGGTCCCAGTTGGTGAGTTCAATTCACACCTCATTGGATTACCCCCTCTACAACGATATTCGTGAATACGGCGAATCCGCTTTCGAGCTCAATGAATGGGCAGTAGCAGAGTCCCGTGCAGAGGCTCGTGACCTGGAAACCGAAGCTCTGGAAGCGGAGAATGCGCTCAGTCTGCGCGGCTATAAAACTGCGGCTACCCTGCGCAGCGAGCTCAAGGCGTCGGATATTGACAAAGCGGTCGACCGGATGCTGGAAGAGCTCCGCGCTCCGTCCATGGAACCGGAGGTGCCGGCTCGCGCCCCTGGCGTGTCACGCCCACAGCGTTCTGCGGAACGCCGCCAGCCGTCCGGTACGTCCGTACCGACCCGGGTGGTTGAAAAGGCAAAGATCTCGGATACTGCCAGCCAGCGCCCGCGCCGCTCATC
>RFIV01000158.1 GCA_003695085.1 Gammaproteobacteria bacterium | reverse complement strand
GCCGTAGAGCCAACGGTTGGTGAGTGAAGGTGACACAGGTGCGGAAATGTGGCGTGTCCGGACGATGGGGGCATCTGATGCACCCAGGCGCACGGCCAGGGCGGATAGCCAGCTATCGGTGGAGCTGTGCGTATTGATGACATCCGGTTGCCAGCTTTTCAAAGCCCTGTACATGGCTGCCAGCCCCGGGATGTTCTTGCGGCGGATATCTGCCGCAAGCGTGATCAGACCGGCCTCGCGCGCAGCTTCATGAATGGGGGCCTGGGTGGGGCACACAATCGCCACGTCATGTCCCCTTTCCATCAGGCCTTTGGACTCGGTGAGAATACGGATTTCCTGCCCGCCCCAGCCGCAGGAGTTTTCAGTATGCAAAATCTTCATGTTTCCAGGATTTCCTGATAAAGGCTCAGCAGAGATGCCGACATTCGGCTGAGCGGATAGTCTTCAGCCACCTTGCGGGCGTTTGTGCGCCAGGACTCAAAGTCGGCAAGGTGCCTGCGAATCGCGTCGGCCAGTTCACCGGCGTTTCCTGCCGGGACGACGGCTCCGCAGCCCGGCGTCAAGAGTTCCGACGCGCCGGTACGGTCTGTTGCAATGACCCCGACACCGCTTGCCAGCGCTTCCAATACTACATTGCCAAACGGTTCGTACCAGGCGGGATGGACGAGTGCATCTGCCAGCGCATACCAGTCTGCAATATCTGCCTGCGGGCCCGCGAAGTGAATGCGACCGGACAGCCCGAGTTGGTGCGCCCGCTTCTGGTAGCGCGCTATTGCCTTGTCGTGTCCACAGATGACCCAGTGCAGATCTTCGGGCAATGTCGCCGCCGCCTGCAAGAGAATATCGACACCCTTTCGCTGAAAGCCACTGCCCACGTAGAGCAATATGGGCGCACATTTGGGAAGGCCCAGTCGTTGGCGGATAGCCTGGCGCTCATGCTTCTCGCGGGGCCGGAAGCGTGTCAGATCCACACCGTTGTAAACGGTGACAGCCTGTTCCGGGCTCACTCCGAACCGAAGCATGACATCCTTGCGGATCATTTCGGATATGCAGATGACCTTGCGCAGTGCCGGGTGAGCATACAAGGCAGATTCCTGCTCCATGACCGCACGGTGAAAGTGATCGTGTCGCGTCCACCAGCGCGAGAGTGGGCCATCCATCCTGGCTTTCTGTTCCAGCCAGGTTGCGTGAACACCGTCTCCGGCCCGGTAGATCTGGACACCGGGCACGCGCTCGAAGGATTGCACGATATCAAACGGGTGTGCCCTGAGACGTTCCTGTACGGCTGCGGTAAACGTGCGCAGTTTTGCGGCTCGCGTCAGTCCCTTGCGTTCCGCCTGCAGAAACTCAACGGGCATGCCCGTCGTGCCTGCAGGCTGCCACTGATGCGCGATGACGGACAGTTCCACCTGTTTGCCACTCAGAGCCTGTATGGTGTTCATGACCATGCGTTCAGCGCCGCCATCCGGTCGGAATTGCTGGCGAATCAGAGCCACTTTCACGGCCTGATCTCCAGCAGTTCTTCCAGCGCACGTACGACCTGCTCTGGCGTGATTTGCCACAGGCACTCGCTGATCTTGCCGCCTCCGCAGCCATCCTGACCACAGGGGCGGCATGAGAACGGAAGCGTCAGGACGCGGGCCGGGGACTGCCACGGGCCCCACTCAACCTCGCTGCTGGGGCCAAAAAGTGCCACCGCTGGTGTTCGGGTAGCGGCAGCCAGGTGCATGGGCACTGAGTCCAGTCCCACAAACGCCCGGGCGCCTTCGATCAGGGCTGCAAGCTCCTTGAGGCTGAGCTGGCCGGCGAGGTTGACTGGCTTCTCGGTACTTTGCTCCAGAACGCGCTCAATAAAGCTCAGTTCCCGCCCTGTGGGGGCGGCACTCAGCACGACGCGCATGCCTCGCGCCTCAAGACTGTCAACGATTTCGCTGAAGTGTTCAGGAGGCCAGCCCTTGAACATCCAGCGGGAGGTGGGATGAACGACAATATAGGGGGTGCTTGTGGTCAGCCCGGCGTCTGCAAGCTTGTCCCGGACGCTCTGGTGGGCCGATTCAGGAATGCGGATTTCCAGGCCTGGCATGGGGTCGGGCCGGATTCCGATGCGCCGCAGGGCATCCAGATGCAGCTGTACGGTGTGGCGGCGAGGAAGCAGGGGATACGTGTGGGTAAACGTGCGCGCCCACAGGCGACTGTTTGCTCGACGTGTGTAACGGCCAGCCACCGCATACCTGGGCTGAATGAAGCGGGTAAGTATCACACCACGCCAGTGTTCGGTCAGGTGGATGACCAGGTCATAGTCGCACGCCCTAAGCCGCTGAATCAGCGCCCACTCTGCCTTCAGGTGAGCGACCGGTCCTTGCCTGCGCCAGGCCCGGTCAATGACATGCAGCTGATTCAACGCCGGGTGTCCTTCCAGCATGGGGGCAGTTTCCTGGTATACCAGCGCATCAATGTGTGCTTGCGGTGCCACGTGCTTGAGCGCAGTCAGGACAGGGCTGGCCAGCAAAACGTCACCGTGATGACGCAGCTTGATGACAAGCACGCGCTTCAGGCTTGTCGGGTCAATGGCATCCTTCAGATTGAAGAGATCCAGCAAAGCTCTATTTTCCACCGTACCGCCTGTGATTTTGCCCGTCGGGTTCAGTCTTGAAACGCCTGTGAACCCAATAATACTGCTCCGGGTGCTTCAGAATGGCTTGTTCAATGGCTTGGTTGGTCCGTGTCGCATCGGCTATGTCATCCCCTGAAGGATAATTTTCCAGTGCCGGCTCAAAATACAAGGTGTAGGTGTTGTCGTGCTCACGAAAGTGGCTGAATGGCACCACTGCGGCACTGGTGCGCTGAGCCAGCCGTGCCGTGGTGGTCAGCGTGGCGGCGGGTTGGCCAAAAAACGGTGCGAACACACTGCCCTTGGCGCCGTAGTCCTGATCGGTGGCATACCAGACCACACGGTTGCGTTTCAGGCAGCGGATCAGGCCACGCAGGTCATCCTTGTTCAGTACAGTGCCATAGAGACGCTGCCGCGAGCGTGTCATCACGAAGTTGAACACCGGGTTGTCATGATCGCGCTGCATCACATCGGCCTCTGCGTACAGGGTATAAAGTGCTCCGCCCAGATCCAGCGTACTGTAATGTCCGCCCAGCAGGATGACGCCCTTGCCGCGTTCCAGCGCGTTGTTCAGATGCTCCAGCCCCTGAACCCGGGTGTGGGCACGAAGGTGTTCCGGGTTGCGAAACCAGGCTCGGGCCGCCTCGAACAGGCCAATGCCGTTTGCCTCAAAGGTGGCTTTTACCATCTGGCGACGTTTGGCCTCCGGCCAATCCGGAAAACACAGTCGCAGATTGGTTTCGGCAATGTGGCGTCGCTTGGGAAGCAGCCGGCAGGCCAGCCGTCCAATCCAGCGTCCAAGGACGTATTGCACGCGCCTTGGCAGCCAGGCAATCAGCCACAGGCAGGCCATGCCGATCCAGGTCAGCCAGTGGCGTGGGTGCAGCAGCGCCTTGGAAAATTGAACCCGAGGTGAAGAAGACAATGCATGGAACCCGTGAGTGAGAAGACGGCTATTTTACCGACTGGACGCAGGTCTTGCCACCGTGCGACACATACGGAAATAAGCGGCAGGAGCGTGACGGCGCGATCGGTCGCCCTGTGCCGTGGACAGGCATCATGATAGACTGCGCGCAAAGAAATTCGGAGGTGCACAGTGCAGGTTACGACCCCTTCATTTCATAAAGGCCGGGTATTGGTGGTGGGCGATATCATGCTGGATCGCTATTGGCACGGCGATACATCGCGCATATCGCCCGAGGCTCCGGTTCCGGTGGTCAAGGTAGGCGGGCATGAGGATCGCCCCGGCGGAGCCGCCAACGTCGCACTGAACGTGGCCGCGCTGGGTGGGGCAGCCGTTTTGTCAGGGTTGACCGGTGATGACGAGGCAGCCGATGCGCTGTCACGTGCGCTGGCAAGCGCAGGCATTCTGACCGACTTTTCAAGGCAGGCCGGACTCCCCACCATTACCAAGTTGCGTGTGATGAGTCGGCACCAGCAGCTGCTGCGGCTGGATTTTGAGGAAAGCTTTGCTGGTGTCGATCCCGGTGATCTGTTGGCGAGAGCCCTGGTACAGATGGAAAACGCTCAGGCCGTTGTGCTGTCTGATTATGGCAAGGGTGGGCTGTCTGATCCCCAGTCACTCATTCGGGCCGCGCGTGAGCGCAATTTGCCGGTGTTGATCGACCCCAAAGGTGCGGACTTCAGCAAGTACCGGGGAGCCACACTGATCACGCCGAATCTGGGTGAGTTCGAGGCCGTGGTGGGCCATTGTGCCACCGAGGCGGAATTGGTCGAACGCGGCAACCGGCTGATGAGCGAACTGGAGCTGGATGCCCTGTTGGTAACGCGTTCCGAACATGGCATGACCCTGCTGCGGCCCGGCCAGCCGGAATTGCACTTTCCGGCACGCGCCAAGGAAGTGTTTGATGTGACCGGAGCCGGAGATACGGTGATTGC
>RFIV01000157.1 GCA_003695085.1 Gammaproteobacteria bacterium | reverse complement strand
GCGACAGGGAACTGGAGTTTGACGCCGAAACCGAAATCCGCATTGATGATGATCTGGCGGCCGAGCAGGACATCGAGAAGGACGAAACCCTGGAATTCGAAGTCGAGGACGACGTCAACAGCACCTTTACCGCCGGCACGCTGGACAAGGTCACCATTGTGCATCAGGTCAAGGGACCGGTCAGTCAGGCCTTCAGTGCCACCACACCGCTTCAGGTGCTGGGGCAGACGATTGAAGTGACGGGCGACACCTTCATCGAGGACAGCAATAATTCAACGCTCACACCAAGTGATCTTTCAGTTGGGGATATCGTCGAAGTGAGCGGCGTCAGGGATACCAACGGCATTATCCGGGCCACCCGACTGGAAGAAAAGGGGCCGGGCGATGTAACGGTGTGGCAGCTCATTGGCAAGGTGGGCACCGTCAACGGCACCACCAGCTTCACGATTGGCAACCAGGCCATCCAGTTCAACGGTACGACACCACGCGACTGCGGAACAGCCCTGACGGTGGGTCAGACGGTCAAGGTCAAGGCGTCAGCCGTCAGCGGCTACTCCGGGGGCGACCCGATCACCAGCACCACGGATATCGAGTGCGTCAATACCGGACTGGACCCATCCGTTATCCCCGATGGCCAGACCACCCTGAAAGCCACCATGGAAGGGGTCATCGAAAACCTGAATGAAACTGCCAAAACGTTTGTGCTCAACGGCCAGACCATCGATTACAGCGGCGTGACGGAATACCGCAACGGCAGCGCGCTGGATCTGCTCAACGGCGCCAAGGTCGAAGCCGAAGGCCGCTTGCGCAAGAGCACTGGCGTGCTGGAAGCCACCAAGATCAAGTTCCGGGATACCCGCTTCCGCGCGGAATGGCCGGTTCAGGCATCCGATCTGACGCCAGGCATTAGCGAATTTACGGTCAACGGGCTGACGTTCAGGAAGACCAGCTTTACCGATGACGATGACAACCTGTTTGTCACCGGGCTGTCCACCAATCGCCAGATCGAAATCCGTGGCTTCACCGACGCCAGTGGCACGACGGTGTACATCGAGGAGATCAAGGATGACGGCAACTACGATGTGAGTGATGTGCGGATTCGCGCCTCCGTGGACAGCACTCCTACCAGCACCACATCGTTCACGCTGAGAAGGCTGACAGTCGACACGACCAACGCGACCTTCAAGCTGGAGGATGACACCCTGACCGATGCCACGACCTTCTACAGCAGGCTCAAGGCAGGTGTGCAGGTGGATGTCAATCACACCACACTGAGCGGCACCACACTCTCCGGCACCATGGAAGTGGAACTGGAGGACTGATCACTCACCCGGGTTGCGATCCGCGAGCAGGGTCGCAACCGCTTCTTCCAGCGCATCATTATCGAAAGGCTTGGCCATGACCCGGTCTGCACCCCGATCGCGCGCCTCATCCAGATCTGCCTGACTCATCCCCGACAAGACCAGCACCTTGATACTCGCAAACTGAGGTTCGGAGCGAATGAACTCCAGCACCTGGAACCCGTCCATGCCCGGCATGGCCAGATCCAGAACCATCAGATGCGGCAAGAAGGTCGCCAGCAGCACACCCGCCTCAAAACCGTCGCCGGCAATCTTGATTTCATGGTTGAGCGACTTGAGCGTGCGACGCACCGCATTGGCCATCGACAGGTCATCATCAACGATCAGAATCCGGCAGGTATCCGCTTCGTTGCGGGCCTGATTGGCGAACTCCTCCGGGATGGGCATGTCATGTTCCCGTAGAAACCGCACAAATTCCCGCACTTCCACACGGTTATCACCACGCCCCGGCAACTGAAAGGCACGGAGATAGCCCCGTTCAATCCAGCGCAGTACCGTACGAAAATTCACTCCACAATATTTGGCGATCTCGCCGGTCGTCAGCGCCTCACTCATGCCCGTCTCCTGATCTGTCACCTTTACCTGATGATTTATCTGAATATAGACAGGAGCGTCAGGTTTGTCAGGTCAGTCGCCGGCCCCCCATTGCAGGAGGAGCATTTCGATATCGCTGAATCCTTTTTCCTGCGCAATCGCCAGGGCACTGGTGCCTTCACCGTGCCGACTGCTATCCGCGCCCGCCTGAAGCAGCACCTGCACCATCAGCATGGCACCGTTCTCCACGGCCTGTTCCAACACGGTTCGGCCTTGCGCCACCGCATTGGCATCCGCACCGGCCCGCAACAGCGTCTTGACCACTCCGAGGTGCCCCTTGCCCACCGCAATCATAAGAGGGGTCCGGCCAGCGTTGTCACGCGGATCGGGCCGCGCCCCCGCCGCCAGCAATGCCTTCACCATCACATCATCCCCGCGGGCGGCCGCCTCATGCAGCACCGCCTTCCCGGTGTCTGGATCCCGGGCGTTGGGGTCCGCTCCCTGACCGAGCAACGAGAGAAGCGCCCCCCGGTCCCCGGCCCTGACCGCTGTGATCAGCGCAGTGGCCGGGACGGCTGCCGGCGCAGCCGAGGCAGAATCCGCCGCCGGATCGGTTGGCGTACCGGCGCAACCGGCCAGCGCGGCCAGGCAAAATAAGGTAAAAACGTATCGAAGCATGCCAGCATCCCTGTTCATTGTTGTGATTCCGGTCGATTGTTGGCCAACCGATTCCGCCTGTAAAGGAAACAGCCGACACTTCATGCAATTCATCCGGCACACCGATACAATAGCGCCCCATGAAGCTTACCGATGAACAGCGCGCCATCGTCGAGGCGGACTTCAGCCACACGGTCATCACCGCCGTGGCCGGCAGTGGCAAGACGACGACACTGGCCCATCGCATCTGCTACCTGCTTGAGCAGGGCCATGACCCGCGCCGCATCCTGATCCTGATGTTCAACAAGGCGGCCCAGCAGGACTTCGCCCGCAAGTTGGCGCAGGTGGCCGGACAACGCTTTGACCGCCTGCCCGAAGTGCGCACCTACCACGCCATGGGACTGCGGCTCTACCAGCGCCTGGTAAGCGAGGGCGCGCTCCCCGCATGGGAAGGCGACCCCCTGTCCGACAAGGCGCTGGCCCTGCAGATGCTTCACGCGATTCAGGCACACCTGCCGCGCACATTGGAAAGCGAATTCAAGCGCAACCGCAAGGAATTCATTGAACTGGCCACGCTGTTTCACGACCTGGCCAAATCGACCCTGCGCCCGCCACAGGAAGTGCTGGAACACATGGGCGTGCTGGAGGACCGCCGCTTCCTGCTCAAGGTCCTGCAGCACTTCGAGCGCTGGCGGCTGGCCAACCGGCGCATCACCTTTGCCGACATGCTGTATCAACCCGTGAAGGCGATTCACGAGCAACCGGAACTGCTGGCGCTGGTGACCAACAAGATGGACATGATTCTGGTCGACGAGTACCAGGATACGAACGATATCCAGCATCGCCTGCTCAAGGCCGTGGCCGGGCACCGGGCCCGGGTGACGGTGGTCGGCGATCCGGATCAGACCATCTACGAATTCCGGGGAGCCGAGCCCGCGTTCATCCTCAGCCGTTTCAGCGAAGAGTTTGAAAGCCCCCGTGAACTGACCCTGAGTTACACCTTTCGCTATGGTCATCGGTCCGCACTGCTCGCCAACCACCTGATTACCCACAACCGGGGACGGCGCGATGTCCTGTGCCGCGCGCATCCGGACAATCCGGATACCCGTGTGCATGTTCTCAGGCCCCGGGATGAGGCGAGCGCCCTGGTGCAAAAGTGCAAGGCGCTTCTGGATGACGGCCGCGCCCCGGATGAGATCGCCGTGCTGGTCAGGACCTGGTCACAAACGGTGCCGCTTGAACTGGCCATGCTGGCAGCGGGTCTCCCCTACCTGATTACCCAGGGCAAGGGCGCACTGAGCAACCGGGAAGTCATCAATACGCTGTATCTGGTGGAAATTCTGGCCGGACAGATGGCCACCCTGCCGGATGCGGCGCGACTGGAGCGCTGGCGCAGTCTGCTCGCCTTCCTGCGCCCGGGACTGAAGAACGAATACTGCGAACAACTGGCTCAGGGCCTGGCCCGGCTGGACAGCGGCTGGGGTGAGGCTCTGCTGGATACGGTGGACGACAGGCTGCACCCCTTGCAACGCAAAAAACTGCGGGAAACGGCCACGGCGCTCATTTCACTGGAGCGAACGCGGGAGCCGGTCTGGGCCGCACTGCGCCGTTTCATCAGTGATGTGGATCTGTTTGACCGGCTGACCGACAGTGCCCTGACCTGGGATACGGCTGACGAGCAGATTGAAAATATACTGGGGCTTTTGCGTTATATCCGGACACTGAATCAGGACGCAGGCGGCGTGCTGGCCCATTTCGAACAGTTGCGGGCACAGGC
>RFIV01000156.1 GCA_003695085.1 Gammaproteobacteria bacterium | reverse complement strand
GGGTGGCGGTCAGCAACGCCCAGAACTCGGTGAATGCACTCATAACACCACCATCCCGTATCCCATGACGAAGATCATTGGAGTGAGTGAGGCAAAGGCAATGAGGCCGAAGCCGTCAATCATGGGATTGCGACCGGAGATGGATGACGCCAGCCCCACACCCAGTGCCGTGACCAGCGGGACAGTAATGGTGGAAGTGGTGACACCGCCCGAGTCGTAGGCAATGCCGATGATTTCTCGTGGGGCAAACGCAGTCAGGATAACCACCATCACGTACCCCCCGATGATCAGCCACTGAACCGGCCAGCCCTTGAGGATACGGACTACGCCCAGCACGATGGCCAGCCCGACGGACACCGCGACCGTATAGCGCAACCCGTCAGCGTAGGCATGCCGTGCCTGGTCGGTATTCTCGATAGCCCGGCCTTCGGCGGCGACGGCGGCTGCCTCGTCGGCAATGGCAATCAGGGCGGGCTCGGCCACGGTCGTGCCAAACCCCAGGCAGAAGGCGAACACGATCAGCCAGCCCACACTGCCCTTGCGGGCAAAGGCGTGTGCCAGGCTTTCTCCGATGGGAAACAGCCCCTGCTCCAGCCCGAACACGAAACAGGTCAGGCCCGCCAGTACCATCACAATGCCAGCCAGGATACGCAAGGCGTCAGGCAAGGGCTGGTCCAGCACCAGAAACTGAAAGAACGCAACGACCACCAGAATCGGAGCCAGATCACGCAGGCTGCAGGCCATGGCGAGGGCAAACGTACGCAGTGTTTGCAGGTAAGGGGACATGGATCTCCTGTCAGCAGGTGATATGTGCATGCCGTGACAGCGTAGCAAAGGCCCGGGAACCGAAATTGACGGATCTCAAATTAAGGGCCACTTGCTCTGCATTCGAAAAAAAGGCCGGGCGAACCCGGCCAAGTGCTTCGACAAGAAAACACGCTTCCACGTCGACCCTTCAGTTTGCCGTCTGGGTTCGCAACCCTCTCAGTCTGGCCATCAGGTTGCTGAAAAAGCCCTTCGGAGCCGTCTCCGCGCTCGTTTCGGCACCGCCTGTCAGTTCGGCCACATGGGTAATACCGAGCTTTTTCAGGAAGGCATCCTTGTCAACGATATGGCGGATACGCAGGTCGGGATTTTCCGCCAGCTGCCGGTGCTTGCGCAGGGCCGCCTCCACATTGATCTTGCAGATGCCGGGCTTCACCGGCTTGGGCAGGAAGCGGTAGATCTGCCCTTCGTTGATCAGGTTGATCACCAGCTCGGCATCATTGTGCCCGGTGACTACCACGGTCACGATTTCCGGGTGGAATTGCTTGAGCAGTTTGACCAGCGCGGTCACATCCGTCTGGCCCACCTGGGTTTCGGAGATGAGCACGCCGATCTTCTGACTTTCCAGTACCTCAATGGCCTTTTCCAATGAGTTGGCTACCACCACCGGATGTCTGGACTTGATGGTGGCGGTGATGGATTCGGTGATGGAGTCATCCTCATCCAGCACCATCACACCGATACGCTCTGCCTCGGTAGCTGTATCAGGCGCATGGGTAGCGGCTTCTTCCGCCTTTCGTGCTGCGTCCGCCGTGCTGCGGGCCACTTCGACCGCTTCAGCGACGATTTCCCGGATCTTGGCATTGTCCCAGGGCTTCTGAATGAAGCGAAAGACCTCGCCTTCGTTCACCGAGCCCACAATCGCCTTGAAGTCCGAGTAACCCGTCAGCAGGATGCGTAGGGTTTCCGGCCGTACCTTTCGGGCTTCTCGCAGCACATCGATACCGGTCATGCCCGGCATGCGCTGGTCGCTGACCAGCACATCCACCGGGTGCTGTTTGAGCAGCTCGATGGCCTCTTCGCCGGAGTTGGCCAGCAGCACCTTGTACTGCTTGCGGAACAGCCAGTTGAGCGCATTGAGAATGTGCAGCTCGTCATCCACAAATAACAGTGTTGCCTTGTCCATGATTCAACCCTCGCTTACGCAGCCTGCGCCACGTTGTTGTCGACCTGCGCCTCAACCGGCAGCCATACGGTAAAGGTGGTACCTTCACCTACCGTGGACTGCACCTGAATCTCGCCCCCATGCTGGTCCACGATCTCCTTGACGATGGAGAGACCCAGCCCGGTACCTTCGCCCGGCGCCTTGGTGGTGTAGAACGACTCGAAAATGTGCGGCAGATCGTCCTCGCGGATGCCGGAGCCGTTGTCCTCCACTTCGATGCGGACACGATCCCCGTCGGCACGGGTGCGGACAGTGATGTGACCGTTTTCAGGGTCGACCGCCTGAGCGGCGTTCTGGATCAGGTTGATGAACACCTGGTTGATCTGCGACGGCATGCAGGTGATGCGCGGCAGGTTGTCTTCGTAATCCTTGTCGATCTGAATGGCGGTATGAATCACGCTCTTGGCGATATAGAGCACGTTATCCAGCCCCTTGTTCATTTCATAGTGCGCCACCTTGGCACGGTCGATGCGAGTGAAATCTTTCAGGTTGCGCACCAGCTCGGCCATCTGCTCCAGACCCGCCAGCGTCTGGTTGACCACTTCGCCCACTTCCTCGGGTAACAGATCCGGATCATAGTCCGCAGCTTCGCGGCGCAGTTCAGGCGCCCTGAAGGACAGCTTCAGGCGACCTTTCTCCGGCTGCTGTTTCACTTCTTCCACCAGTTTGTGGCCCCACTGCATGGCAGGCTGAAGCTGGTTCAGTGCCTCACCGATCAGTTCGATGTTGCTGCGGCTGAAGGCCAGTGGCGTATTCAGCTCATGCGCCACCCCGGCGACCATCTGACCCAGAGAGGCCATTTTCTCCTGCTGAGCCAGTTGCAGCTTGGCCCGGGACGCCTCACGTTCCTGCTGCTCAATGGTGCGGTCAGCATGACGGATGGCAAAGAACTGGGACAGGAACAGCAGCAGCACCAGGCCTGCCACGCCGCCGACCACGGTGTACTGGGTCTGGGTGACGTTGGCCAGCAGGCCGGTCATGTCCGAATAGATCTCGAAGACACCCACAGGCTGGCCACCGGCTTTCTCATAAATGGGAACATAGGAGGAAATCACATCCCGTTCTTCCACCACTTCGTCAAAGGCGGAGAAGGAGTCCCGGTGCGTCAGCTCGGAGATGGGCTGGCCTTTCATGGCGGAAAGGAAGCCCCCGTTCTGGCTCTTGTCATCGCCGATCTGGGATTTCTGGGTGGAGAAGATCGTCAGACCATCGCTGTTGTAGACCTTGACCTTCAGAACGGTCAGGCCCTTGAGCATGTGCTGAACCTTCTGGTATAGCTCGGCCTGCTTCGGGTGGTTCTGCAGGGCTTCGCGGGACAGGCCGCGTGTCTCGGCCATGAAGGGCCTGAAATCATCCCAGAGCGAGTTGGAGAATGCCTTGGTCAAGTCCACATGGTTGGCCTGAGCCGTGTCGATCAGGTTGTTGACTGCCACCTTCTGCTGAAGGAAGGACAGGCTGCCGACGGTCAGGAAGAAAAACACGATACTGGTCAGTACGAAAAAGCGCACAAGCTTGAATTTCATGGGGTAACCCCTTCTTTTGTCGAAGCATCGGCATTTTGAATACAAAAAACGTTCCGGATTGTCAGAAATGCCCGGCTCACAAGGCTTAGGCCAATTTGGAGGAGGGTGTATGCGAGTTTTGATTTCCATTAATGAGAATTTCCTTGTGAAAAACAGTCAAATTCTCATAACTGAGATCACGATTGAGAAAAGGTGGCCTGCCACCGGCAGGCTTTGAATCGATAACGGTCAGATTCTGTCTTTCCAGTGAGCGCGCTTCGTACTAAGCTGTCTGCGGTACGTGTGAAACAAAAAAACAGACACCTTTGCGAGGGATTTATGCAATACAAGACGCTGACCTCAGCCGTACTGGCGGCTTCCGTGGCAATGGGGCCGGTCGCTCAGGCCGACGAATACAGCACCCGCGATCTGAATGAACAGCTGGTGATGGCGACACTGTGGATGCAGGCTTCGGCTGAATTCCGTGCGCTGAGCTACCAGGCATTCAACGTGGCGCGCATGCAGCTGGACAAGGCCCTGGCGAACCACAAGGGCGACAAGAAGCTGGCCATTGCCGTGGACGTGGATGAAACCATCGTTGATAACACTGCCTATGAAGCCTACCTGATCGGCAACGATTTTGGTTACTCCTCGAAGACCTGGACGCCGTGGATGGCCGCCGCCGAGGCCACGGCCATGCCGGGTGCCGTGGAGTTCCTGAACTATGCGGCTGACAAGGGCGTGGAGGTGTTCTACGTCACCAACCGCAAGGTGGTTGGCAAGGAAGGCACCATGAAAAACCTCAAGGCGCTGGGCTTTCCTCATGTGGATGACAAGCACCTGATGATGCGCACCAAGTCCAGCAGCAAGGCGGCCCGCCGCCAGGCCATTCTGGCCGAGTATGACATCGCGCTGATGATGGGGGATAACCTCAACGACTTCAGCGACGATTTCTACAAGAAGTCCATGGATGAGCGCTATGCCGCAACAGACAAGCACAAGGCCAAGTGGGGTACCGAGTGGATCGTGCTGCCCAATCCGACGTATGGCGCCTGGGAAGGCGCGGTGTATAACGGCAACTGGAAGGCATCGCCTGCCGAAAAGGATCAGATGCGCAAGCAGCACCTGCATCGCTGGCAGCCGAAATAATACAGACACCGCGTCAGGCGTTTCTGCAAAAGGCGTCCCCGTTCGGGGGCGCCTTTTGTTTTGTGCAAGGGGGGCGAACGGGTTCAGAAGGGGAAGAAGACCGGCGTCAGCAGCAGGATAAGAATCATCGACAGGATTTGCAGCGGAATGCCGACCTTCACGAAATCCAGGAAGCGATAGTGTCCCGGCGCGATCACGAGTGTGTTCACGGGGCTGGCGATGGGCGTGGCGAATGCAGTCGACGCCGCCAGAGCGATGGTCATCAGCACTGGCTCCGGCTGAATCCCGAGTGACTGGGCGGTGGCCATGCCGATGGGGGCTACCAGTACCGTGGTGGCGGTATTGGAGATGAACTGGCTCAGCACCGACGTGATCAGGAAGAACACGGCCAGCAGCAGGTGCGGGCTTTGGCCCTCGGCAAGGTGGGTAACTCCTGATACCAGTGCATCCAGGGCTCCGGTGGTGCTCATGGCCTTGGCCAGCGGCAGCATGCCGGCAATCAGCACCAGGCTGGTGGCGTTAAAGGAGCGATAGGCCTCGTCCATGCGCACGCAGCCGGTCAGAATCATGGCCAGTGCCGCGATCAGAGAGGCCGTCAGCGTGGAGACCCAGCCAGTGATCATCAGTACCAGCATGGCCAGGGTGATGGTCAGTGCCCAGGGGGACTTCTCACCGTGCCGGGAGGCTTCGTGCATTTCCGCGGGGGTTTCCAGAATCACGAAATCCCGGTTGTTCTGCAGGGCTTCAATATAGCGCCAGCCTCCGACCAGCAACAGGGTGTCACCAAAATCGATCCGGGTGTTCTGGAAGTCGGCGGCCATGGGCTCGTTGTTGCGCCGGACGCCGATTACGCTCAGGCCGATGCGATCCCGCAGGCGGGCTTCCTTGAGCGTTTTGCCAATCAGCGGAGAGAAGCGGCGCACAATCACTTCCGCGGCACCAAACTCCTGGTTCACCCGGCCCATTTCCCCACTGGGGAAGCCTTCGCGGGCAATGCCGCACGCTTGGCACAGCCGGTCGATGGCCTCGGGCGACCCGTACACCAGCAGGTGGTCCCAAGGCTGGATGCGGGTTTCGGAGAGCACTGGCATGAGCGAGGACACCAGTCGCCCCTGGCGGCGGATACCGAAGAGTGTGATGTCAAAGTGCGTGCGCAGACCCGCTTCGGACACGGTTTTGCCTATCAGGGAGCTGCCGGGCTGGACGCGCAGGCGGTGCAGCTGGTCTTCGATGCCGTAACGCTTGGCCAGATCGGCCAGATGGGGCTCGGCCGTTCGCTCTTCGCCCTCTGGAGCTTCAGGCAGGAAAAAGCGTGCCACATAGATCAGGTAGAGTGTGCCGACGATGAAAATGGCACCGCCAACCAGCGTGAAATCAAAGAACGCAAAAGGCTCGACCCCCGAGGCTTTCATCTGATTGGCCACCACGAGGTTGGGGGGCGTGCCGATCAAGGTCAGCATGCCGCCGATGAGGGAGGCGAATGCCAGCGGCATCATCAGGCGCCCGGGGTTGATGCCCGAGCGGCGCGCCAGCGTCAGCACCACGGGGATGAACAGGGCGACCGCGCCTGTGGAGCTCATGAAGGCGGACATCAGGGCCACCATTGGCAGCAAGGCCCAGAGAATGCGCGCCTCGCTGGTACCGCCCACCCGGAGCAGGAGCAGACCGGCCCGGGCGGCCAACCCTGTCTGAAACAGACCTTCGCCGACGATAAAGAGGGCCGCGATCATCACCACCAGACTGTTGCCGGAACCAAATACGGCTTCTGCCGGCGTCACCCAGCCGGAGAGGGCCAGCACCACTACGACCATCAGCGCTACCAGATCCATGCGCAGCTTGTCCCAGATGAACAAGGCAATGGTGATAGCCAGAAGAATCAGGACGCCCCAGGCATCAGCGGTCATGGTGTTTCTCCTTCATGC
>RFIV01000155.1 GCA_003695085.1 Gammaproteobacteria bacterium | reverse complement strand
GTATTCCTTCGTGCCGCGCTCATCGGTGTAGCCGCTCAGAACCACCTTCTGCGCGCCATTGGCAGCCAAGAACGCTGCATGTGCCTTCAGGGGCAAATGTGCCTCGGGCTTCAGTACGGACTTGTCGAAATCAAAGTAGAAGGTCCGGACTTCACGCAGCGCGGCCGCTTCGCGATCACGGGCTTCCTGCTCGGCAGCAGCCTGCTGAGCTGCCAGTTCCTCAGAGGTCAGGCCGCCGTTTTCACCGGCACCGTAGGTGCTGGCGCTGGCATCCCCACCAGACTGGTCGGAGACGGCTACCGTTTCCGTATCACCGGCGTTTTCTTGCGTCGGTGTGGAGCTGCAGCCCGCCAGTACAAAGCCAGCCAAGGCCAGAGCGGCCAGATTCTTGATGTTCAGTGCGATCATGATCAGATTCCTTTTTCTTGCTTAAGTGAGTTTATTGTTCCAGCCAGGGAGACCAGGCAGGCTCCCTTACATCCCCGTCCGGCGCGGGCAGCAGAAAACGGCTTCCCGAGACGACCGAGACCACCGCCAGCACACCCTTGTTGCGCTGTCGGGTCGAGTAGATCACCATTTTGCCATTCGGCGCCACGCTGGGAGATTCATCCAGGTCCGTATCGGACAATATTGTCGTTTCCCGGCTCTCGAGGTCAAGGGCCGCAACATGAAAAGCCCCGTCGCGCTGGTGCACGTAGTATACCGTTTTACCATCTGTACTGAACCTCGGACGCGCGTTATATCGTCCCTCGAAGGTCAGCCGCACCGGTGCCCCACCCTCGGCACTCATGCGGTAGACCTGCGGGCCACCCCCGCGATCGGACGTAAACACCAGTTCTCGCCCGTCCGGGGACCAGCTCGGCTCCGTATCGATGGCCCAGTGATTGGTCAGTCGCCGCAGACGATTGGTGGTCAGATCCAGCACATAGATCTCGGCATTGCCATCCTTGGACAGGGTCAGGGCCAGTCTAGAGCCGTCGGGAGACCATGCTGGCGCACTGTTCAGCCCACGGAACTGCTGAATCTGTCTCCGGGTCCCCGTTTTCACGTCCTGAATGAAAATGGCCGGGCGACGATTGCGTTCGAAAGATACGTAAACCAGCTGACGGCCGTCAGGAGACCATGCCGGAGAAATAATGGGTTGAGCCGAGCGGGCAATGGTTTTGGCATTGCGTCCGTCCGAATCGGATACCTCCAGCGCATATTGCGGGCCGCGCGCTGTCTGTTTCAGGGTGACATAGGCAATACGGGTGGAAAATACACCCTTTACGCCCGTCAATGCTTCATACACCGCATCCGCGATGCGGTGAGCCAAACGACGGGGTTGGTCGAGCGGGGCCGCGATGCGTTCACCCAG
This sequence comes from Gammaproteobacteria bacterium, assembly GCA_003695085.1. Classification (GTDB taxonomy): domain Bacteria; phylum Pseudomonadota; class Gammaproteobacteria; order Pseudomonadales; family Oleiphilaceae; genus Thermohahella. The sequence continues at coordinate 8,714 of RFIV01000155.1, read as the reverse complement.
GATACGCTGCTGACTGGAGACATCATACAACTCGTAAGTCGCCGTCAACTGCTGTTCGGCCAGTGACACATTCACCTGCCCCACCAGCAGGTAACGCTGCCCGAGCAACTGCCACTCCTTGAAATAGATATCCTTGCCGCTTGAAGGCAGGCTGAGCATGCGACTGGTGGGCAAGGGTGCAAATTCGCCAGAGCGTTCAAGATCCCCAGCGATAATGCTGGCCAGATCCTCACCCGGCGATTGCGCACTGACGACTCTGAAAGGCACGATAGCCACCGGCAGGGCACTTTCCACACCTTGCGTGATTTCGATGACCAGGTCTGCCCGCGCGGCCATGGAAAACCAGGTAACCAGCACCGCGACAGCAGTCATGACTATCTTGCGCGTGCGTTGATTGCTCTTCACCTTTGCCCCTCTGGGTTGAACCTCAATACAAACGAGCGAAACTCGCGGTCAAACAGATTTCGATCCTTGGGCACCGGATAACCGGTCACAGCATTGGCCGCATTCAGCGCCGAGCGATCAAAGGCGGCATTGCCACTGCTTCGCTCGATGCGCGCCGCTTTCAGTTCCCCGGTCGGCAACAGTTCGATTCTCAGATCCACAACCAGCCCGGGTTTCCAATCCGTCGGCTTGCGCCAACTGCGTTCAACCGTCTGGCGGATCAGCACGATATAACGCTCTCGCTCAGCGAGTTGCTGGGCCGCCCGCGCCTGGGCACGCTCTGCCTCTTCGGCTTCCAGCCGCTTGCGCGCGGCCTCTGCCTGCGCTTTCAGCAGTGCTTCTTCCTCTCTGCGCAAGGCTTCCTGACGCTGCTGCTCAGCCAGCCGTTGCGCCTCCTCCTCGCGACGTTTCCTGTCGGCTTCCGCCTTTTGACGTGCGATTTCCTCTGCCTTGCGCCGCGCGTCTTCTTCCTGTTTTTTCTTCAGCGCCAGAGCTTCCTTTCGCCTGCGCTCGGCTTCCGCCTTCTTGCGGGCTTCGGCCTTTTTCCGTGCCTCCGCCTTTTTCTTTTCAGCAGCCTTGCGCTTGCGCTCCGCTTCAAGCTTGCGCTGCCGCTCAAGCTTGCGTTTCAGCGCTTCCCGGGCCTTGCGTGCCGCCTCTTCCTGTTTTTGTGCCTTGATTTCGGCCGCCGAGGGCGGAAGCTGGTCTGCACTGACCGCCACCACGCCCATATGCCTCGGCACCTTGGGCACGTCAGCGACGCTGTGCCAGCTCATGGAAAACAGTCCCAGCAACAGGCCATGCAGTATCAGCGATACGACCAGCGGGCCGCGCGTCTCAGGCGCTATTCGCCACCGCTTTCCCATGCGTCAGCCCGGCTTTTCAGTAATCAGGCCCACATTGGCGATCCCGGCCTCCTGCAAGGTCGCCAACAGTTGAACAACCTTCCCGTAGGTTACGTTCTCGTCACCGCGAATCAATACCTTGAGCCCGGGCCGGGCTGCCACGATCTTTTTCACCTGCTCCGAGACCTGAGACAGTTCAAGCGGACGGGACTGTTCTTCGCCCAGTTCGGTGTAGTATCCCCCCAGGGCGGTGACGGCGACGATCAGGGGCGGATTGGCCTCGTCCACCTGCAGGGAAGGTGCATCGACCTGCGGCAAATCCACATCCACTCCCTGCATGAGCAGGGGCGCGGTCACCATGAAGATGACCAGCAGTACCAGCATCACGTCGATGTAAGGGACGACGTTGATGTCCGCCATGGGTTTGCGTTTCGGGCGATCCCAGTCCATCAGTTCTCACTGCCCTTCTGAGTCGCATGCACACTCCGGTGCAGAATACTCGAAAACTCCTCGGCAAACGTGCGGTAGGCATTGGACAACCGCTCGGACTGGGCCGAAAAGCGGTTATAGGCAATCACAGCCGGTATGGCTGCAAACAGCCCCATGGCCGTGGCGATCAGCGCCTCGGAAATCCCCGGTGCCACGGTGGCTATGGTGGCCTGTTGCAGATGCGCCAGGCCGCGGAAGGCGTTCATGATCCCCCACACGGTGCCAAACAGGCCGATGTAAGGGCTTGCCGATCCCACAGTCGCCAGAAAGGGCAGGTGCTTGTCGAGCCGCTCCATCTCCCGCGAGTAGGCCACACGCATGGCCCGCTGAGCCCCTTCCATGATGGCATCCGCATCCACGCTGGCGCTCTGGCGAAGGCGTGTATACTCCTTGAAGCCAGCCTTGAAAATCATTTCTTCACCGCTGTCCGGATTCGGCTGGCTTGCGCATTCCCTGAAGAGCTGCCCGAGATCCATGCCGGACCAGAACCGGTCTTCAAACTGGCGCACGGCCGCCTGAGCCTTCTTGAAGATTGTGAGCCGCTGGACGATCACCGTCCAGGAGGCAACGGATGCCAGAGCCAGAATCAGCATGACAAGCTGCACAATTAAGCTGGCGTTGGCAATCAGCCCCCAGAAAGAGAGTTCTTCACTCACGTTACAGACTCCTTGAGAGTTCCTTGCAATGCTTGGTACAAGGCCGCTGGCATCGCCACCGGCCGCATGCGTTCTCGGTCAATGCAGGCCACCCGGATCTGGCCTTCCACCAGTTTTTCGCCACGTCCGGCATGCGTCACCACTTGCCCGAACGTCATGGACGTCCGCCTGAGATCGGCCAGATCTGCTGTGACCTCGAGCGAATCATCCAGCCTTGCCGGCCGGTGATAACGCAACTGTGCCGAGTGCACCACAAACAGGACCGACGGGTCAATGGTTTCCAGGCGCGAAAAACCGAGCGCCCGGATACGTTCCGTGCGTGCCCGCTCCATGTACTTCAGGTAGTTGGCGTAAAAGACAATGCCACCTGCATCGGTGTCCTCGATATAGACGCGCACCGGCCAGATAAAGTCACTACCCTGCGACGGATTCATGCCTGACCTGTCTCCCCGGGTGTCCAGCCGAAGTGCCGGTAGGCCTGAGCCGTGGCCACGCGCCCGCGCGGCGTGCGCATGAGATACCCCTGCTGAATCAGATACGGCTCCAGCACATCCTCGATGGTGGTCCGCTCCTCGCCAATGGCTGCCGAAAGTGATTCGACTCCCACGGGACCGCCGTCAAACTTTTCAATGATGGCGCGCAGCAATCGCCGGTCCATGTGGTCAAAGCCCTGATCGTCCACGTTGAGCATATTCAGTGCCTGACTGGCCAGCTCACGCGTCACCACACCGTCGCCCTTCACTTCCGAGAAATCACGCACGCGTCGCAACAACCGGTTGGCAATCCGGGGGGTGCCACGGGCGCGACGTGCGACTTCCTGAGCGCCGCCTTCAGCCATGCCCACCCCCATCAGCCGCGCAGACCGTTCGACGATCGTGCACAAATCGTCCACGGAGTAGAACTCCAGCCTCTGAACAATGCCAAAGCGGTCCCTGAGCGGAGAAGTCAGCAGCCCGGCCCGGGTGGTGGCCCCCACCAGCGTGAAGGGCGGCAGGTCCAGCTTGATGGAGCGGGCCGCCGGGCCTTCACCGATCATGATATCCAGCTGGTAATCTTCCATGGCCGGATAAAGCACCTCTTCCACCGCCGGACTGAGCCGGTGAATCTCGTCGATAAACAGCACGTCTCGCGGCTCGAGGTTGGTAAGCAAGGCAGCCAGATCCCCCGCTTTCTCGAGCACAGGCCCGGAAGTGGCCTTGATACCCACGCCCATCTCCTCGGCAATGATGTTGGCCAGGGTCGTCTTGCCCAGTCCGGGCGGGCCAAAGATCAGAGTATGATCCAGCGCTTCTTCGCGTTGGCGGGCGGCCTGGATGAAAATTTCCATCTGTTCGCGCACGACAGGCTGGCCGATGTACTCGGCCAATGTCCTGGGCCGGACGGCACGATCAATGCTATCTTCAAGTGGTTCTGCGGCAGTGGAAACGAGGCGGTCTGCTTCGATCATGGGTGGGGGAGGTTGTAAAATTTACAGACCATCTTATCGGGTCGATCAGGTTTTTACCATACTCCTTAAAGCCGATTTAATGAGCGTGTCACGATCCATGTCGGGCGTTGCTACCGCGCGCACGGCACGGGCCGCTTCGGCCGGTTTGTAGCCCAGCGCCACCAGTGCCTCCTCGGCCTCCTCTGTGGGCGACAGGCCGGGCGCCTCCACGGCCAGGGGTGCCGTCGCCGAGGCCGGTGCGCCCCACTCTTTCAGGCGGTCCTTCATCTCCACCACCAGCCGTTCAGCGGTCTTTTTACCGATTCCCGGCAGCCGGGTCAGTGCCCCGACATCCTCTGCAGTTACCGTCGCCACAAAAGAAGGTGCATCCATGTGCGAGAGTATGGCCAGTGCCAGCTTGGGCCCGACGCCGTTGACCTTGATGAGCTGTCGGAACAGGTCCCGGTCATGCCGCGAGAGAAAGCCATAGAGCAACTGGGCATCCTCGCGCACCACAAAGTGCGTATGCAGTTCCAGGGCGTCCCCCGGGCGCGGCAGGTGACCGAGCAGAGACAGCGGCACTTCCACTTCATAGCCCACCCCCTGAACATCCAGCAGCAGTGTGGGTGGGTGGCTTTCCAGCAGAGTGCCCTTCAGGCGTCCGATCATTTGAGGTCTCCTTCACGCCAGCGTCCGCGGGCCGTACCCCGGGACACGCGCCCCATGCGAACGAGGCTGCTGAGTGTATGGGCATGACACAGGGCAATCGCCAATGCGTCGGCCGCATCGGCCTGAGGCGTCCGCTCGAGCTTGAACAACGCCTGGATCATGGCCTGTACCTGTGCCTTGTCAGCCCTGCCACTGCCCACAACGGCCTGCTTGGCCTTCTTGGTGGCATACTCGGATACAGGAATGGCCTTCTGGGCCAGCGCCACCATGGCCGCCCCCCGGGCCTGTCCGAGCTTGAGGGCGGAATCAGCATTGCGCGCCATGAACACCTGTTCAATGGCGGCCTCCTGAGGATGGTACATGTCGATGAGTTGGGTGACCCCATTGAAGACATGGTTCAGACGTTCAGCCAGCGTCTGGCCTTCAACACGAATGAATCCACTGGCAATATAACGCGACCGGCCACCGGCCAGTGTCTCGATGACGCCATAGCCGGTGCGCACGGAGCCGGGGTCAATCCCCAGGATAACGGGCATCCGCCTCAGCCTTCGTAGGCTTCTTCCGGAATGTCGGCATTGGTATAGACATTCTGAACGTCATCCAGGTCCTCGAGCATGTCAATCATCTTGAGGACTTTCTGCGCGGTTTCCACGTCCAGTTCAACGGTGGTGGACGGCACCATGGTCACCTCGGCATTCTCCGGCTGCAGCCCGGCCGCAACCAGCGCATCGCGCACCGCTTCAAAATCTTCCGGCGCGGTCTGCACCTCGATGGAGCCATCATCGTTGGTGACGATATCCTCGGCACCCGCTTCAAGCCCGACTTCCATGATCTGCTCTTCGTCGGCGCCCGGCGCGAAGGACAGCACGCCCTTCTTGCTGAACAGATATGCTACTGAGCCGTCGGTCCCCAGATTGCCGCCATGCTTGGAAAACGCATGACGGACTTCGGCCACGGTGCGGTTGCGATTATCGGTCATGGACTCGACGAGCACGGCCACGCCCCCCGGCGCATAGCCTTCATAGGTCAGCTCTTCATAATTGTCCTGATCACCGGTACCGGCACCCCGCGCAATGGCCTTGTCGATGGTGTCCTTTTTCATGTTTGCCTGCAGCGCCTTGTCCATCACGGCACGCAGGCGCGGGTTGTCGGCAGGGTCCGGGCCGCCCTTGGCGGCGACCACGATTTCACGGATGAGCTTGGTGAAGATTTTGCCCCGCTTGGCGTCCTGAGCCGCCTTGCGGTGCTTGATGTTGGCCCATTTGCTATGACCTGCCATGAAGATCTCCGTTGCTTACTCGGTGGATTCTGCAGCCGGCTTGCGCACGCGGATATGCAGCTCACGCAGCTGGCGCGGATCAACTTCGCCAGGTGCCTGGGTGAGCAGACACATGGCGCTCTGGGTTTTCGGGAAGGCGATGACGTCACGGATTGACGAAGCGCCTGTCATCAGCATGATCAGCCGGTCCAGACCAAAGGCCAGGCCACCATGAGGCGGAGCGCCGTATTTCAGCGCATCCAGCAGGAAGCCAAATTTCTCCCGCGCTTCTTCTTCGCCAATGCCAAGCACCTCGAATACTGCCTGCTGCATCGCCGGATCATAGATACGCAGCGAACCGCCCCCCAGCTCGGTACCATTGAGTACCATGTCATAGGCCCGGGACAGTGCGTGCGCCGGGTCGGCGGCCAGTTCTTCCGGTGTGCAGGCCGGCAGGGTGAACGGGTGATGCAGTGAGGTCAGCCCCCCCTCGCCGTCTTCTTCGAACATCGGGAAATCCACCACCCAAAGCGGCGCCCAGTCCTTCTCCATGAGGCTCAGGTCATGTCCGATCTTGACGCGCAGCGCACCCATGGCCTCGTTGACCACGTTTCGCTTGTCTGCCCCGAAGAACACGACATCACCGGTCTCGGCCCCGACACGCTCCAGAATGGCCAGCACCGCGTCTTCCGGCAGGAACTTGATGATCGGGCTTTGCAGACCGTCGATGCCCTGTGCGCGATCATTGACCTTGATGTACGCAAGCCCCTTGGCCCCATAGATGCCGACGAACTTGGTGTAGTCGTCAATCTGCTTGCGGCTGAGCTGGCTGCCCTGAGGCACGCGCAGGGCCACGACACGGCTCTTGGCATCATTGGCAGGTCCGCTGAACACCTTGAACTCGACGTCCTTGAGCAAATCTGCCACGTCCGTCAGTTCCAGCGGAATGCGCAGGTCGGGCTTGTCACTGCCGTAGCGGCGCATGGCCTCATGCCAGGTCATGCGCGGAAATTCGGGCAGCTCGACCTGCAACAGATCCCTGAACAGGTTGCGAATCATCCCTTCGGCGATGCCCATGATTTCCTCTTCACTCATGAAGGTGGTCTCGATATCCACCTGAGTGAATTCGGGCTGACGATCTGCCCGCAGGTCTTCGTCCCGGAAGCACTTGGCAATCTGGTAATAGCGGTCAAACCCGGACACCATCAAAAGCTGCTTGAACAGCTGCGGTGACTGCGGCAGTGCAAAGAAACGCCCCTCATGGGTACGTGACGGCACCAGATAGTCACGCGCACCTTCCGGTGTGGCCCGGGTGAGAATCGGGGTTTCAAGATCCAGAAAGCCATTCTGATCCAGGAAGTTGCGGATGTAGGAGGTGGCCTTGGCACGGAAGATCAGGCGTTCCTGCATCTCCGGACGGCGCAGGTCCATGTAGCGGTACCGCAGACGCACGTCCTCGCCCACTTCCACATACTCGTCCAGCGGGAACGGCGGAGTCGCCGCGGCATTGAGGATTTCCAGCTCCTTGCCCAGTACTTCAATGGTGCCGGTTTTCATTTTCGGGTTGACGGTGCCCTCACCGCGGGCACGCACACGACCGGTGACCTTGAGCACGTATTCGCTGCGGACGCGATCAGCCAGCGCAAAGCTTTCCTCGGTATCCGGATCGAACACGACCTGGACGATGCCTTCACGATCTCTCAGGTCAATGAAGATGACGCCACCGTGGTCGCGGCGGCGGTGGACCCAGCCATACAGGGTTACGGTCTCGTCAATGTGTGCGTCGCCAAGCGCGCCGCAATAATGTGTGCGCATAATGTCTGTTTCCTGCCTTTTGTCCTGTCCTAACCTGCTGCCGAAGCGCCTTCGCAGTTGCCACACCCGCCGGGTGCACAGCTGTCACTGCTGGCCAGGTTCTTCTTCGCGCCGGTTTTAAAATCGGTTTCATACCACCCGCCGCCCTTGAGACGGAATCCGGGTGCCGAGAGTTTTTTCTGAAGGGCGTCCTGCTGACAGGCGGGGCATGTGACCTTGACCGGGTCACTCATCTTCTGCAGATACTCTTTCTCATGCCCACAGGCCTGGCAGACATACTCGTAAATCGGCATGCGACACCTCGCTTACAGCAAACCTCTCCAAACAAAGCGCCGTATTATAAACCGATTTTTGCGATAAAAGCATGCCTGCCGGGGAAGGTATGGCCGGCACGCGGCCGGCCCGGGGGGAAACATCAGGATTGATCACAACGATGCGGGTCTTCCCGCGGCTGTGCGGGCTGCCACCCATTCATCGCGAGTACGCGCCGCCGCCTCGCCCGGAAGGCTGTCAAGCAGCTCGAAGAAGTCTGCCCGGTACGGATCCGCCATCACGCTTTCCCAGGGCTTGCCGCGCACGGCATACACGGTCTGCACGCTCTGGTGATCAAAGGCACGCCAGACCTGAGGGTCCTTGAGCCGCTGGTAGGTATGCCCTTCGAGGGCTGCGATGACCTTGCCCGTATCAAAGGTGCCTGCACGCTCGACCGCGTCCTTGTATTCATGCACGATGGTGTAGGCAGAAGCGGCGGATGAGGACGGGCGTTTTCCATAGCGCGCGGAATAGGCTTCCACGAACCGTTGGCCCGCCTCGTAGCCGTGGGCGTAGGGAACCTGCCACGTCCAGGGTACCGCTCCGATCACGCCTTCCATGATCCCGGCACCCGCCTGCTGAGCCATGCCCAGCTCCAGGTTGGGCACCACCACGGTCATTTTCTTTTTCAGCCCCATCTGATGCGCCAGTGTCAGCGCACGCACCATGTCATCTCCGAACAGAACGAGCACCAGCACCTGCGCACCGGAGGCATCTGCCTCTTTCAGCGCCTTTCTGAACTGGGTAAGGGTGGCACCCGGAAACGGGGTCTTGACGCCCGGGTGTTCAAGCATGTCAGCGGT
>RFIV01000154.1 GCA_003695085.1 Gammaproteobacteria bacterium | reverse complement strand
TATCGTAGTTGGGCTTTCCACCCCCACCCCGCAGCACGACGTGTGAGTAGCGGTTGCCGCGTGTCTTGACAATGGAGACCTTGCCTTGGCGATTGATGCCCAGAAAGGCATGGGGTGCCGCAGCCGATTTCATGGCGTTGACGGCAACATCCAGGCTGCCATCGGTGCCATTCTTGAATCCGATCGGCATGGAAAGGCCGCTGCTCATTTCACGGTGAGTCTGCGACTCGGTCGTGCGCGCTCCGATCGCACTCCAGGACACGGTATCCTGCAGGTATTGCGGGGAAATCGGATCCAGCGCTTCCGTCGCTATAGGCAGTCCCATTTCTGTCAGGTCCACCATCAGTCGGCGGCCGATGTGCAGACCCTCTTCGATATCGAACGAATCGTCCAGCCGCGGGTCATTGATCAGTCCCTTCCAGCCCACGGTCGTGCGTGGCTTTTCGAAGTAGACCCGCATGACCAGTACCAGTGTGTCGCTCAGCTCTTCAGCCAGCGGGCGGAGGCGCTCGGCATACTCCTTGGCAGCACGCACATCGTGAATGGAGCAGGGCCCCACGACGACAAACAGGCGATGATCCTTGCCATCGAGGATGTCCATGATGGTCTGACGGCCCTTCAGAACGGTTTCACGTGCCCGGTCACTCAGGGGAATGTCCTGTTTGAGCTGGTCAGGTGTGATCAGCTCGGAGAGAGATTCAACATTTAGGTTTTCAACTTGATTGAGCATTGCAGTTCCAGCGTGTTGTCCTGATATCTACCAGCGGTTTTTCAATATGTTGTGTGCCGGTATGGTGTCTGATCAGACGCTGAAATGCAATGCTCGGGCCGGTGGTTTGCGAAGGGTTCAGCAACAGTTGTGAGGCAGCCAGGGAAACTCGTTCAGGTTACGGGAATCCCGGCGCCGGTCAGAACGTCTGCGTTCGATCAGCAAAGCGCCTTGCCGGTGAAAGTCGGTGGGTAGCGGACGGGGATGCAGTCGCCGCTCCATTCTCCGGCGATCACGACTGAGATCATACGGTACCATGGTCATGAGATGCCCTCCCTCTGTCATGTTCCTTCAATATTCTACGCCCGCAGGGCACAGGATGGGGGTATGTTTTTAGGCTGATGTGTCATACCGGCGGACCTGCAAAGACGCCCAGCGTCTAAGCCTTCCATTTGCGATCCAAAAAACGTTTAATAACGGATGATACGAAGAGCGATGGGATCCACCATTCTGCTCAATCCATCCCACTCAATCAGGACAAGGGTTGCCTACGTGAAAACGGTGCATAAATTCAAGCTCAACAGTGACGGTGAACTCAACCGGATTGCGTTGCGTGAAGGCTACAGGGTGATCAAGTCCGACTTTATCGTTTCGGAGAAAGCCGTATTCATCTGGGTGGAGCAGCCTTTGAATGTGACTGCCGGGGAGGTGACCGGGTACTTTCGTGTGGTGCGATCCGGTCAACCGATTCCGCCGGCCTACCGACATGTGGATACGGCGCTGGATGAATTTACGCCTGAGGCCTATCATGTCTACGAAGTCCCCGAGGAGCTGGCTCAGAAGGAGTTGAATGAAGACGCTGCCTGAGCCGGTTGCCCAACAGGAGCACCATGCTGGCCCAGGTTGACCCCGAATACGATCCGTCATATGTGCAGCGTTTTTCGCAGGCGCTGATGCGGGTCGTGTTGCCCGATATCGATCAACAGATACGTCGTGTACCGGATGCCCGGCCGGGTGATGTGGACCGGCATGATGCCGCGCGCTGGCTGATCGAGTGTCTGCGACATGAAGAGCCCTCCTTCAACGCACTGATCGCTGCCTGGCTCAGGGAGCGCAAGATAGCCGACCGCACTTTCCTCAACACGCTATGGTGGACCGACAAGAGATTTGAGATCTGGACCCGGCATAGCCGGCTGGATGATTTCATCAAGCGCGCCTTTGCCCGACGCCGTTTCGTTTTTGCGGCCATCCTGCTGGAGTACATGGAGTTTGTGTTCGAGGATGATCACGCACTGGCACGCATGATCGAGCTGCTCGAAAATCTGTTTCAGGGATGGCAGGATACCGGGGACGCACCCCCCGCCTACATTCATACGCCGCTGAAACGGTTCGGCGAGTTCCTGGATGACCCTCGGTGCCTGGATGTGGCGTTTCGCGAGCAGGTGCTGGCGGACATTGAAAGTGCCTGGCAGAAGGAATCCGAGCGGCGGCGGAAGCTGGAGCAGCGGCTGATGGACAGTGAACGGGGCCTGGATGAGGCCTGGTACAGCCAGAATGCCGCGCTGCATTGTGTCAACGAGGCGCTGAGGGCACCCATTCCCAAGGTGCTGTTCGAATTCCTGACCGGACCCTGGCTGGACAGCTTGCGTCTGACCTTTCTGGACAGCGGGCCACAAAGCAAGCGTGGCCGCATCGTTCACGCGCTGACTCAGAATCTGACCTGGATGTGCCGCAACCGGCCGGAGTCGGATCGTCAGCGTCAGCTTTCTCTGTGTGCGCGCATTCTGGACGATCTGGAACCTCATTTTATCAGTCTGGATCATCTTCCCGATCAGAAGATCGAATGGATGGATCGGCTTCAGGC
>RFIV01000153.1 GCA_003695085.1 Gammaproteobacteria bacterium | reverse complement strand
CCACCGATTTTGCACGCATGCGCAACTCTCCGGAGTACTCATCTTCATCCACGTCACCCTCGACAATGAGAATGGTATCCGGATTGAGCAAGGGCCGGGCCTGTTCGAAGACCTCGGAAAACAGTGCCACTTCAATGCGCCCGGAACGATCATCCAGGGTCACAAAGCCCATGTACTGCCCCTTCTTGTTCTTCATGATGCGCTGCGCCACCACCAGGCCTGCCGCTTTCTGAGTCCCCTTGCCTGCCTGAAGCTCCCCGATGGGCGTGCGCACCATGCGCCGGACTTCCTGCTCGTAACCATCAAACGGGTGTCCCGTGAGATAGAGTCCCAGCGTCTCTTTCTCCAGTTGCAGCTTCTCCTTGTCCGGCCACTCCTGAAGATGTGCGGTGGATGCGTAGGGATCTCCGCCTTCTTCCACCAGGCTGACATCTCCGAAAAGGTCCGCCATGCCTGTGTCTTCGTTGCGTCCCTGCTGCTCGGCCATCGCCAGCGCCTCAGGGATGGACGCCATGAGGCGCGCACGAGACGGCCCGATCGAATCCATCGCACCTGATCGAATCAAGGCCTCCAGGGCCCGCTTGTTGACCTTGCGCAGGTCCACCCGCTTGCAGAAATCGAAGAGATCCTTGAACGGGCCGCCTGATTTGCGGGCCTCCAGGATCGCGCTGACAGGGCCTTCGCCCAGCCCCTTGATCGCCCCCAGGCCGTATACGATGCGATTCTGTTCGTCTACGGTGAAGGTGTACTGGCTGAGATTCACGTCCGGCAGTACCAGCTTGAGCTTCATCCGCCGACACTCTTCCACCAGCGGGACGACCTTGTCCGTGTTGTGCATGTCAGCCGTGAGTACCGCCGCCATGAAGGGCTCGGGATAATGCGCCTTGAGCCATGCGGTGTGGTAGGACACCAGTGCATACGCAGCCGAGTGTGACTTGTTGAAACCGTATCCGGCGAATTTTTCTACCAGATCAAAGATTTTCTCCGCCAGTTCCTTGTCGATGCCGTTCTTCTCGCACCCGTCCAGAAAAATGGCTTTCTGCTTGGCCATTTCCTCGGGCTTCTTCTTGCCCATGGCGCGCCGCAGCAGGTCCGCACCACCCAGCGTGTAGCCGGCCATGACCTGGGCGATCTGCATCACCTGCTCCTGGTACAGGATGATACCGTAGGTGGGTTCAAGTATGGGCTTGAGAATATCCAGCTGATAGTCCGGGTGAGGATAGGAAACGATCGACCGCCCGTGCTTGCGGTCAATGAAATCCTGCACCATGCCGGACTGAAGCGGCCCCGGGCGGAACAATGCAACGAGGGCCACGATGTCCTCGAAGCGGTCCGGCTGCAGCCGGCGTATGAGATCTTTCATGCCGCGCGATTCAAGCTGGAAAACAGCGGTTGTCTCCGCACGCTTCAGCAATTCGAAGGTGTCCGGGTCATCCAGCGGGACATCTTCTATGGCCAGCGGCGGCTCGCCCTTCTGGGCCCGGATGGGATTGATGATCTTCAGCGCCCAGTCAATGATGGTCAGTGTTCTCAGACCGAGAAAGTCGAACTTCACCAGCCCGGCCTGCTCGACATCATCCTTGTCGAACTGGGTGACCATGCTCCCGCCTTCTTCATCGGTATAGACTGGCGCAAAGTCAGTCAGCTTGGTCGGCGCAATGACAACGCCTCCGGCATGCTTGCCGACGTTGCGGGTGACACCCTCCAGCTTCAACGCCATGTCCCAGACTTCCCGCGCTTCCTCATCGTTTTCGAGGTATTCGCGCAGCGGCTCCTCCGCTTCCCAGGCCTTTTTGAGCGTCATCCCGACTTCAAACGGAATCAGTTTGGACAGCCGGTCCCCCAAGGAATAGGGCTTGCCCTGAACACGTGCCACATCGCGTACGACCGCCTTGGCCGCCATCGTGCCGAAGGTGATGATCTGCGATACCGCGTTCCGGCCGTATGTGCGTGCCACGTAATCAATCACCCGGTCACGCCCTTCCATGCAGAAGTCCACATCAAAGTCGGGCATGGAAACCCGCTCCGGGTTCAGGAACCGCTCGAACAGCAGCGCATACTGGAGCGGATCCAGGTCGGTAATCTTGAGGCTGTAGGCTACGAGCGAGCCCGCACCGGATCCCCGCCCCGGCCCGACCGGCACACCGTCATTCTTGGCCCACTGGATGAAGTCCATCACGATGAGAAAGTAGCCGGGGAACCCCATCTGGATGATGATGTCCAGTTCAAATTTTAACCGGTCATAATAGGTCTGGCGCTTCTTCTCATAGTCCGGATCATCCGGGTCGAGAATCTTTGCCAACCGCTCTTCAAGTCCCTCCTCGCTGATCCGGATGAAATACTCATCCATGGTCATGCCTTCAGGAATGGGGTATTGCGGCAGGTAGTACTTGCCCAGCCTCAGGGAAACCGTGCAGCGCCTGGCGATCTCTACCGTGTTCTCGAGCGCCTCCGGCAAATCGGAAAACAGCTCGACCATCTCGTCAGCACTCTTGAAATACTGCTCCTCACTGAAGCGACGCTCACGTCTCGGATCGTCCAGCGTCACGCCATCAGCAATACACACCCGGGCTTCGTGCGCCTCGAAATCCTCCCGGTTGAGAAAGTGCACGTCATTGGTGGCCACCAGGGGCAACCCTGTCTCCTGAGCCAGGGCAACCATGGCATGCAGACAGGTCTCATCACCGACCCTGCCCGTGCGCTGAACTTCCAGATAAAACCGATCCGGAAAGACGGTGCGCCAGTACCCGGCACGCTCCCGCGCCTGATCGACATGATCATTGAGCAGCAACTGACCAATCTCACCATCCCGGAACCCGGACAGGGCGATCAACCCCTCCGCCTGCTCTGCTATCCAATCGGGCTGAATGATGGCCAGCGGCCCCTGCCGCCCCTCTGTATAGCCGCGCGAAACGATTTCAGTCAGATTGCGATAGCCCTCATCATTGCAGGCATAAAGCGTCATGCGGAAGGGTTGCTCGGGTGCATCCGGGTTGGCCAGCCAGATATCTGCAGCTGCAATCGGCTTGATACCCGCTCCCAGACATGCCTTGTAGAACTTGACCATGGCGCACATGTTGGATTGATCCGACAGTGCCAGAGCAGGCATGCCAAGTTCCGCGGCCCTTGCCACCAGAGGCTTGATTCGGACCAAACCGTTGGTCAACGAAAACTCACTGTGAATTCTGAGATGTACAAATGCTTGTGCTGTCATTCAGACCTGTCCTGATGATCGGGCAGCCAGTCTTCGGAAAACTCCAGTGCCCGCAATAACTCGCTGTAATGCTGTTGCGCAGAGTCCCGCCCTGTCCAACGAACACGCGCCCTGCGCCGGGTAATTTTTTCCAGTTCGCGGGCGATACGCTGCACCAGCGCGCCGCCGCCGTCCGCCGTCGTCTCTGGCAGAATGAGCCTGAAGTGCCCCGGGCCGATCTGCCAGACCTTGTCAGTGGATCTCAGCTGCCCCTGCAACCACTCCTGCGTGTAGCCGTTTCCGGAGTCGTTTTCCACATCCAGTTGGGCAATACACAGGGGCTCATGGTACCTGAGAGCCCGCAGGAATTCCTGCTGCAATTGCCGCTCCCACTCCCGCCTCTGCGGATTATCATCCGGCCGCGGATCCGACAGTTCGGGCACCCACAGCCCGGACCAGCCATCAAGGGCCGGGGTTACCCAAAGGCAACCCAGCGGCGGGCAAACAATACGTCCGGCCCGGCGTGCAGTCACCGCTTCCAGAAACGCGGTTTCTGCCACCTGCCTGATTTCATCATTCAACTGATCCCAACCTGCATTGGGGAACAACCGGCCGTTCGCATCCCGGCGACACACCGGCCACGCCACGCTGTCAAGCCAGCGGGCAATCGGGTCATGGGTCATTGTTATTGTTTACCTGAAGATCACGAGTCCAAGAACGTTTATGGTAGCGTATTTGCAGACGTTGGCACATTCCCGCCATCTTTTATACACTTGCGCGAAATCAACCATGGAAGCCTGTATGGACACCATTACGCTTTATCACAATCCTCGCTGTTCAAAATCCCGCCAGGCACTGGCTCTGCTTCAGGAAAGAGGCGTTGAGCCGGACATCGTGCGGTATCTGGAAAATCCCCCCGATGTAAACACGCTTCGCCAGCTGGTGAAAGCGCTGAACCGCCCTGTCAGGGACATCCTCCGCACAAAGGAGGCCCCCTACAAGGAGCTTGATCTTGCACGACCGGAGCTGGATGATGATTCGCTGCTCGAGGCGATTGCCGCACATCCGAAGCTGCTGGAGCGCCCCATCGCAGTCAAGGGTGATCGTGCCGTGATTGGACGTCCGCCGGAAAACGTTCTGGAACTGCTATGAACGGTTATGCCAGCCGGGCCACCGGCAGCTGGATTCTCAGTCTCGTGCTTTACGCACTCCTGGCAGTGCTTTATCTCATCATCGCCTTTCTGGAAGGTCAGCACAGCCCGCATGGCCAACTCGTGCTGGTCGCGATCAAACTGATCCCGCTGCTGTGCTTTCTACCTGGCCTCATCCTGCGCCGGGTGCGCGCCTATATCTGGCTGTGCTTCGTATTGTGCCTGTACCTGATTGATGCCGTGAGCGACGCCGCACTGGAAAAATACCAGGCTCTGAATATTGCTGCGGCGGTTCTGGTATGCGGGCTTTTCACCACCTTGTGTCTCGGTGTACGCTGGCAGGCCCGCCATGAACGCGAGGAGATGGCAGCACATGGCCAGCCCGACTGACACGCCCGCTTTTTCCGGTGAACTGACACTGGCTGACTGCATCAACCTGCTGGTTGCCGATGGCATACTGGATCGGGACGATGCAGAACAGTTTCTTGCTTCCCCCTTGAGGGCGGTCAAGGACAAGCACCTGCACCCGCTGGAACTGCTGGTCAACGCCGAAATGCAGGATGCCCGCACCGGCAAGCCACTGACGCTGAGCGCTCTGACGGCCTGGCTGGCCAACAAGGCCGGGCAGCCGCTGTATCACATTGACCCGCTCAAGGTGAACGCACGCGCCGTCGCTGAGGTCATGTCCTTCGCCTTTGCGCAGCGACACCAGATTCTTGCGCTTGAAGTCCATACAGACCGGGTCGTGATTGCCAGCGCCCAACCTTTTCACTCCGGCTGGGAGGACAACCTCTCCCACGTCCTGAGGCGTCGCATTGAGCGCGTGGTTGCCAACCCGGCAGACATCCGCCGTTACACGGTTGAATTCTACAGGCTGGCCAACTCGGTCTCTGCCGCCACGAGCGGCCAGGCAACCTCCTCAGCCGCGTTGGGAAACTTCGAGCAGTTACTCGAACTGGGTGGGCAGGACAGCAGCCCGGACGCCAACGATCAGCATATCGTCAATATTGTTGACTGGCTGTTGCAGTACGCCTTTGATCAGCGGGCCAGCGACATACACATCGAACCCCGCCGGGATATCGCGCACGTGCGCTTTCGCATCGATGGCGTCCTTCATACTGTCTATGAGCTCCCTGCCCAGGTTTCCGCTGCAGTCGTCTCCCGACTGAAGATTCTCGGGCGCCTGAACGTTGCAGAAAAGAGGCGCCCGCAGGATGGTCGGATCAAGACCAAGAACCCGGAGGGCCTGGAAGTGGAACTGCGACTTTCCACGCTGCCAACCGCCTTCGGTGAAAAGCTGGTCATGCGTATCTTCGACCCGGATGTGCTGCTACGTTCTTTCAGCGAACTGGGCTTTGGCAGCGAAGACGCCCAGCGCTGGAAAGCCATGACGCGACAACCGAATGGCATCATCCTGGTCACAGGTCCCACCGGCTCGGGCAAGACAACCACACTCTACTCCACCCTCAAGCAGCTGGCCACGCCAGATGTCAATGTCTGTACCATTGAAGACCCTATCGAGATGGTCGAGCCCAGCTTCAATCAGGTGCAGGTTCAGCCCAATATTGATGTCACTTTTGCGGCCGGCGTCCGTGCCTTGCTGCGCCAGGACCCGGACATCATCATGATTGGTGAAATCCGTGACCTTGAAACGGCCGAAATGGCCATACAGGCCGCACTCACCGGACACCTGGTACTGTCGACACTGCATACCAATGATGCGCCCTCGGCCATTACCCGTCTTCTGGAGCTGGGCGTTCCTCCGTATCTGGTCAAGGCAACTGTTCTGGGCGTGATGGCACAACGCCTGGTGAGAACACTCTGCCCTCACTGCAAGGAAGATACCACACTCCACCTGCCCGACTGGGAAAGCCTCATACGCCCCTGGAAGGCGCCGGCACCTGAAACCATCAAACGACCGGTCGGGTGCCTGGAATGTCGCAACACAGGCTATCGGGGACGCTCGGGCGTTTATGAAGTCATGCTGATGAGTCCGGGGCTCAAGGAAATGATCGGCGATCAGACGGATCTGGATAGTCTGCGAAAGGCGGCAATCAGAGAGGGCATGCGGACATTGCGACTCAGCGGTGCACAGAAAGTCGCTCAGGGGCTGACCACCGTGGATGAAGTGCTGCGGGTGACACCAGCGTCACAGATTCAGCCCGGCACACCCGGTTCCGCTTAACGCCCACGCCCCCCACGTGTTACAATGCGCGCGCTGCATTCGTCAAGGAGGACATCATGCACGAAGGACGCATCGTTTTGCTGGGAGCCCTGTACGCTACGCTTGTGGCCTGCAGCTGGAACACGCGCTTTGATGACGGTGAGTACCGCGCACTGGGACAAACACCGCCGGGCAACGCGCACCGCGTGGCAACAGCCTCTTCCGCGCCTCAGCCATCCACTCATGAAGACCGCTACGAAGCGGACCGGGTGCCGCTCCGGGATCAGGCGGGTACCGCATTGCGCTTCGGGCATCCGGAAACCATTCACAAGATCATTCAGACCGCTGAAATTCACTGCGTGCCTCAAACGCTGAAAACAACCGGCAACCAGGCTTCGCTTACCAGCTGTTTTTACCAGTTTCCGGCTTTTTGTGGTGCGCACTCATTTACTGTCGT
>RFIV01000152.1 GCA_003695085.1 Gammaproteobacteria bacterium | reverse complement strand
GTCCAGACCGCGTCCCAGGTCATTCATTGAGTGGCACCCTTGTTGAAAACATGAACCTTACTCTATCATTGCCGCCTGACCTTGGCACCTGATTCACACACCCCGTGGACCCCTCATGCGCACCCTGGCCCGACTCATTCACTGGCTTCACCACCACCCCCTGATTCTCACCGGCCTTCGGCTGGGATACATGGCAGCGCTGGGGCTGGCCTTCTGGCTGGCCCTGCAACCTGTCAGTGAACTCCCTATCCAGAACTTCAACGACAAACTCGCACATGCGCTGGGCCTGGGTTCCCTGACACTCGCCGCCGGCGTGCTCTACCCCGCCTGGTCACCCATCCGGGCGGGCGGCCTGCTTCTGGCTTACGGGGTGGCCATTGAACTGGCTCAGGCCACTGTACCCTGGCGCAGTGCCAGCCTGGGTGATCTGCTCGCCGATGCCGTCGGTGTTCTGATGGCTGTCCTGCTGTTGCACAGGTACTCTGCCCTGCGCTTTTCTCGCATCAGCATGTAAGACATTGACTACAAATACACGAAGAAATCCACGAATCCGGAAGTCATCTCCACCCGGACAACAGCCCTCAAAACTTTCTATCTTTTTGTTTTTTAATCACTTATGAAAAATAGCACCCTGCAAATCACATGCGCCTGTGTGCCACCGTTCACACATTCGTCATACGCCCGGGGCATAATAGGAAGTGTCAGGAAGACAGGGAATTCGGGAACCTCCAGGACGGCATCTCCACAGGAGCGTGGGGGGAAGCAGGGAACATGGAGCCAGGCTTGAGGGACACTCCAAAATGACCGTGCCGGCACGGATTGGCTGGCACTCACGACAGGACGTCGGATCTATTCCAGTACATCCGGGGCGGCTGACCACCGCCCTTTATTTTTGTCTGGCCTCATAAAGCCGGACGTGCCGAAACTCTTCAAACTCATTCAGATCCGGACAGGTCACGGCCTCCCGCGTTGCAAACCAGGTGTATCCGTCTGCCTGCAAGTCCCGAATACGTGAATCGGCCAGCCAGACCACGTCAGCCCGCTGGCGGAATGTTTCCAAAAGCGGCAGGTTTTCCCGGTCATAGAGAATATCCGCGGCGGTCAGCAGGTCCACCGATGCCTCCGGCAACGCCTCGACACAACGAATCTCCACGCCATTCAACCCAGCGTTGGCTTGTACGGCCTCCAGCGCCAGTGGGTCAATGTCACAGGCGGTCACCGACGCTGCGCCCGCCTTGGCCGCAGCAATGGCAACCACACCGGAACCGGGCCCCACATCCAGCACGTGCTTGCCGGCCACGCTGTCAGCATGATCCAGAATGAAGCGGGCCAGCACTTGCCCGCTCGCCCAGCAAAAGCTCCAATAGGCCGGCTCGGCCACCACTTGCTGCGCTTCGTCATGGCTCAATGGCCCCTGCATCGCCTCCGGGTCAAACAGGTAGAGCCGGATTTCCGGCACCTGAGGCAGTGGTGTCGCCAGCAACCGCGCGCGCGGCAGCGTAGCTTGCAGGCGTTTTTCCAGCGTCTCGACATTCATGGTCGCGCAGGATACCCCAGACTCGGCAGGCCTGCCACAAATGCGGTAAAATTCGCAGCCCTGATGGAGGATACCCGTGAGCACACGCCCCGATACCGACGACTACGCCCGACTGCTGACGCAGGACATCCCGATGGTGGACCTGCGGGCCCCAATCGAGTTCATGAAGGGAGCCTTCCCGACGGCCACCAACCTGCCGTTGATGACCGATGACGAACGCGCAAAGGTAGGCACCTGCTATAAACGCGAAGGCCCGCAAGCCGCCATCCGGCTCGGTCATCAGCTCGTCCGGGGCACCACTCGTGAGGAACGCCTCAATGCCTGGCTGGCGTTTGCCCGCCAGCATCCGGAAGGTTACATCTACTGCTTTCGGGGCGGGCTGCGTTCGCGCACGGTTCAGCAATGGATGCGCGAGGCCGGTGTGGACTACCCACTGGTCAAGGGTGGCTACAAGGCTCTGCGGCGGTTCTGCATCGATGATTTCGAGGCGCGTGTGCCCCGTACACCTTTGTGGGTCGTCGCCGGCCCCACCGGCTCAGGTAAAACACGCGTCATTCAAGGTGCAAGGCATGCCATTGATCTTGAAGGGCTGGCGCGTCACAAGGGCTCCAGCTTCGGACGCACCTTCGAACCCCAGCCTCCCCAGATCACGTTCGAGAACGCGCTGGCCATTGACCTGATGAAACTGGGTGACGCGCTTCCCCATCCTGTTCTGGTCGAGGACGAAAGTCGCCTGATCGGTCGCTGTGCGTTGCCGCTGAACCTTCGCGACAAGATGGCTGCCAGCCCGGTAATTCGTGTGGAAGAGCCCTTCGAATCACGTGTGGAGCTGATTCTGGAAGAGTATGTCAGGGAACCGCTCCATTGGCTGCAAGCTCACCATGCCGATACCCGGCTGATCTGGGATACGCTGTCCGAACGCCTGCTGGACAGTCTGGATCGCATTCGCAAGCGCTTGGGCGGTGAGCGCCACCAAAGGCTGCGCGCCATCATGCAGGCGGCCCTGGCGGCACACCGGGAACACGATGATCTGGACGGGCACCGGGAGTGGATCCGTGGCTTGCTCAGGGATTACTACGACCCCATGTACGCCTGGCAGATGGAAAACAAGCCCCGCGAAGTCGTCTTTCAGGGCAGCCGGGCCGCCATTGCCGAGTGGCTGAGTCACCGAAATTGACGTAAATCACACAAAAACACGAAATGCCTTGAACGTTTCCCGGGCTTGTGGACTATGCTCAATACAAGCAAAGCTTCCAAACCGGGAGGTGTCACATGCCTGTAGAACGACTCAAGCAGTACCTGGACGAAAAAGGCATACAGTTCCAGTGCATCCAGCATGCGCCTGCCTACACGGCACAGGAAATCGCCGAGGCCGCGCATATCTGCGGAAACCGGCTCGCAAAAACAGTCATCATCATGCTCGACGGCAAGATGGCCATGGTGGTGTTGCGCGCCTCAGCCCGAATCCGCTGGGACCGGCTATGCAACGAGCTGGGCACGGATTTCATCGAGCTGGCGGACGAGCAGGAGTTTGCCGAGAAGTTTCCCGACTGCGAAATCGGTGCCCTGCCTCCGTTTGGCAAGCTTTATGGCATGAAAGTGTACATGGACGAAAAGCTGGCCAACGAGCCCGAGCTGGCGTTCTGCGCCGGCAACCATGCCGAAACCATCCGCATGGCAACTTCGGACTACCTGGAGGCGGTCAAACCGATCGTCATCAGCAAGGGCTTCATTCAGCCTGACGTGACCCCGCCCATGCAGCGAATCCGCCCGGGCCGTCAGCAGCTGCACCGGCACCCCTGATCAGTCCAGGCGCAGAAAGTACAACCGGCCCTCGCGTTGCAGCTGCAGCACGGGGCTGGAGCTGCGACGAATACGTTCGCGCATCTCACCAATAGAGCGAATGCGCACCCTGTTGACCGCAATAATGAGATCGCCTTTGCGCAGCCCTGCCTCCGCCGCAGGCGTTGCCGGCTGAACATCGACAATTTCAACGGCAACCGCCTCACCGTTCTCGTGGACATCCTGGAACACAGCGCCTTTGAGCCGGCGGTGCAGGCGCTCTCCTGGCACCCTCAGCCACAAGGGCTCCGCTACGGTCACTTCGATGTTGCGCGAGCGGCCGTCCCTCAGAATCTGCAGGTCAAGCACCTGCCCGATGGGTGTCAGACCGATACGCTTGCGCAGATCCTCCGCACCAAGCACCGGATGCCCGTTGGCCTGAGTGACCACATCACCCGACTTCAAGCCTGACTTGTCCGCCGGTGAGTCCGGCACCACCCGCGCAATCAGCGCCCCCTCGGCCTCCCTGAGTCCGAAAGCGGCCGCCAGATCCGGCGTCAGGTCCTGAAATTCGACGCCAATCATGCCACGACGCACCTCGCCATAGCGTGCCAGCTGGTCCGCTACGACCTTCACGATTTCGGTCGGAATCGCAAAGCCTATGCCCACATTCCCACCGGCAGGTGCGAGAATGGCCGAGTTGATGCCCACCAGCTCGCCCCGCAGGTTCACCAGGGCTCCGCCCGAGTTGCCGGGGTTGATGGAAGCATCGGTCTGAATGAAGTCCTCATACCCGTTGATGCCCAGGCCACTGCGCCCCAGTGCACTGACGATACCGCTGGTCACCGTCTGCCCCAGACCAAAGGGATTCCCCACGGCTACCACAAAATCTCCCACTTCAAGCTCCCGGGAGTCCGCCAGCGAAATCGCCGTGAGGTTGTCGGCCTTGACCTGGAGCAGCGCCAGGTCCACCTGCTCATCCGACCCCAGCAAACGGGCCTCAAGCTTGCGCCCGTCGGTCAGCAGCACCTCAATGGAATCGGCATTTTCAATCACATGATGGTTGGTGATCACGTAACCGGCTTGCGCATCGATGATCACACCGGAGCCGGCGGACTGTGGCCGCTTCTCCCTGTGGCGGGGCTGCACAGGCAGGTCGAAAAACCGGCGGAAGAATGGATCGGCCAGCAGGGGGTTGGCATATTCGACCGTGGCATAGGTGGCAATGTTGACCACGGCCGGACGCACCTGCTTGAGCATGGGCGCCAGCGATGGCAGTTTTTCGCCATTGCCCAACGCCACCGGCAAGCTGGCATGAGCCGGCATGCCTGCCAGCAACAGACTACAGATACAGATCAATGCGGCGGTTCGCAAGTTCACCCCGGGCTCCTGCACGTTTTCATTTCTCTGAAGGTTGCCTATCATACCGGAAAACCAGCCTGACGGAGAGGCGCTTGGATACACACCCGGATATTCTTATCGCTGGTGGTGGCATGGTCGGTGCCACCCTGGCCTGCGCCCTGGCCAGACCGGGCCGCAGCATATGGCTGATTGAGCGCAGCGTCCCCCCCGCGTGGCACGAGGCAGACCCGCCGAATTTGCGCGTATCGGCCATCAGCCTGGCCAATCAGCAATACCTCGATCGCATTGGAATCTGGCCAGAGATCGATCCGAAGCGCTACACGGCCTATGACTCCCTGGCCACATGGGAGTGGCTGAAAACACCCTGGGGCGTCAGCCTGCCGCCGAAACAGGCCACCCGCTTTCACGCAGACGAGCTCAAGGTGCCGCACCTGGGCATGATCGTCGAGAACCGCGCCTTGCAAAGGGCCGCGCTGGACTGTGCTGCCAGGCAGCCGGGTGTGAAGGTTCTGTCAGGCCAGTCCGTGGATGATCTGACATGGTCTGACGGACGCCTGAATCTGAGTCTCGACGGCCACCGGATGACCCCGAAGCTGGTAGTGGGCGCCGATGGCGCACAGTCGCGCATACGTGACGCGGCAAACAT
>RFIV01000002.1 GCA_003695085.1 Gammaproteobacteria bacterium | reverse complement strand
CGTCCTGAGAGCCCGGGACGAAAACTTCACGCTCAAGGCGCGCTACATGTTGGCCTGGACGATCTTCAAGCAGCAGCGGCTGGAGGAATCCCTGGATAGCTTTGTCAGGGTACTGACCGACAAGGCGGGAGACACCGGGGAAAAGAGCCTGGAAACCCTGCGCAAGGATATCTATCGCATCGCAGCCATCATTGCCAGTGAGCGAGACGGAGCACGAACGCTTCAGGCCGCCATTGACCGGGCCGGACGCGCAGAACTGGCGCCGCCGCTATACGACGCCCTGATGGACTTTTACCTGCGCAAGGAAGCCTACCAGTTGGCGGCGTCGGTTGCCGAAACCTTTATCAACGCGTACCCCTGGGATCCGCGAGCACCGGATTTTCAGGCGCGGCGTGTTGAAGTGCTGTTCAAGGGGCGTTTGCCCAGTCTGGCCTGGCGCGAGCGGGAACGTTTCGTTGAGCGCTTTGGTCTGGACAGCGCCTACTGGAAACAGGCGGGCGAAGGCTTGCGCGTGAAGACCGCCGAGACGCTCTTCACCTATCTGGACAAGCTGGCACGACGGGCCTATGCCCAGGCCCAGAAAAAAGGGAGCGCACGGAAGGACTGGCAAAGGGCAGCTGACTGGTTCAGTCAGCTGGTTCGAGTCTACCCGGGCGATCCGCGCACGGCCGAAGGTCACTACCTGCTGGCCGAGTCCCTGTATGCGCTTGGCGAGGATACGAGGGCGATCCGGCACTATGATATGGCCGGCTACGATTATCCCACATGGAGTGGTCGTGCAGAGGCGGCCTATGCCGGGATAGTTGCCCGCGAGCGTTGGATCAAGAGGAAAGACGCTACCGAGCAGGACAGAAAGAGCCGGGTGGATGCATTGCTGCGGTTTGCGCGTGTGTATCCGGAGGATCGTCGGGCTGAACCCGTCTTGCTGACCGCAGCGCATGAATTGCATGACCTCGGCATTCATGACCGGGCGTATCTGGTGGCGGCTCAGTTGGCTCAGTCGACGCTCAATCGTACCCGGAAGTTCGAAAGCTGGAAGCTCGCAGCCATATCGGCCGATGCTCTTGGCCGGCCGGAAGATGCCGAACAGGCGTATCGTTCTGCTCTGGGATTGATCGGCTCCAGCCATGCTCAATGGCGCCCGTTGCGGGACGGGTTGGCCGCAGCGATCTATACACAGGGTGAGCAAGCGCGCCAGAAAGGACTCATGGATGAAGCGCTGGCGCTTTTCCGGGTAGTGCTGCGGGAAGTGCCGGAAAGTCCCGTGCGCAAGAAAGCGCAGTATGATGCGGCAATGCTGGCGCTGGAATTGCAGCGCTGGCCGCAGGCCATCGAGTTGATGCAGGATTATCGGGATACCTTCGCGAACGACACACTGGCGGCCACGCTGCCGGAGAATCTCGTCTACGCCTATGCTCAAAGTCAGCAGTTTGACAAGGCCGCCGCAGAGCTGGTGGTACTGGCCAGGGCCGAGAAGGATCCCGAGCGTGCGCGCCGGGCGAGACTTCAGGCGATCGACTATTACCTGAAAGCCGCGCAACCCCGCCAGGCCATTGCGGTACTCGAGGATTATATTGCCCGGCATCCGCAGCCCTTTGAACGCCAGATTCAGGCGCGTGCACAGTTGACAGGCCTGTTGGCCGAACTGGGCGAGCACAAGGCTGCGGTCAACGCGCGCAAGGCCCTGGTGAAGCTGGAGGCAGAAGCGGGGCCGGCACGGACACCGATTACCCGGACCTTGGCTGCCGAAGCGAGCTGGAAGCTGGCGCTGACCGAGCTGGATCACTTTACCCAGGTTCGGCTTACCGTGCCTCTCAAGAAAAGCCTGAAGGTCAAGACCCGGGCCATGAAAGCTGTTGTCGCCCAGCTCAAGACTACTCTGGAGTACGGGCTGCTCGAGTACACCACAGCCGCCACGCACACCCTCGGCCGGGTCTATCGGATCATGGCTGCCGACATCATGGGCTCCGAGCGCCCTGCGAATCTGTCCGAACTTGAGCTGGAGCAATACAACCTGCTGCTCGAAGATCAGGCGTTTCCGTTCGAGGAGCAAGCTATCTCCCTGTTCGAGGCCAATGCCCGTCGCACGGTGGATGGCGTGTATGACGCGTGGGTCAAGGCCAGTTTCGCGGCGCTGGCCGAGATGGTGCCCGGGCGTTACAACAAACAGGAACAAAGTGTGGAGGTTGTCCATGCGTTATATTGAAATGTGTCTGGCAGGTCTGCTGGTACTGTCACTATCGGCCTGTATGGGCCCGCCCCCGCGCAAGACCGAAATTGCCGAAGAAAGTGCGGCCTGGGCCAAGGTGCGTGAACGATTTGATGCAGGTGTGGCCGCGCTGGAGGCCGGCGATCTGGATACGGCTGAAAAGGCCATGCTGGACGTGGCAGGTGCCAACTTGCGGCTCACGTCGCCCTACATCAACTTGGGGCTGATCGCCGAAAGACGCGGGCATCTTCGGCAGGCGGCAGAGTGGTATCAGCAAGCAACCGAACTCAACCCGCGCAGTGCCGAAGCCTGGAACCAGCTTGGCCTGATTGCCCGTCAACAGGGAAAATTCAGGGAAGCGCGTGAGTATTATGAGAAGGCCGTCCGGCTTGCACCGGAAAAAACCGCCTTCACGCTGAACCTGGCGATTCTCTGCGACCTCTACCTGCGTGATGCAGACTGCGCACTTGAGCAATACCGCAATTATCAGGCGGCGTCAGCTTCGCCTGACAAGCAGGTTGCCATCTGGATTCGCGATCTGGAGCGCCGCGTGCAATGAAGAGGTATGTTCCGACTGTGCTGCTGAGCCTGCTTATGCTGACAGGCGCCCACGCAGCAGAGCGCATTGAACTGCAGGGCACAGTGCGCGGCAATCAGGAACAACCCGGTGTATTGTTTCTGATTCCATGGCAGAATCCGCCGAGCCCGGATATTCGTACCGAAAGGCCTGCCCCGTCCCTGAAGGGGCTGGACGCGCCCATTGAGCGCGAGCGCTTCCGGCAGCAACTGTATTTCAGGGATCACCTGGAACTGGGTGAGCCCGATACCCACTCATCTCAACCTTAAGGTCAGGAGAACCGATTCTATGAGCGATTCCGTCGTACGATTCTTTCAGGAAGGTGGCGCCTTCATGTACCCGATTGCCATCGTGCTGGCACTGGGACTGGCCATCGCCATCGAACGCCTGATCGTCCTGTCGGCTGCCCGCAGCCTCAACCGCCGCGAGTTCAACCAGCTATGGGCGGCACTCAGGAAAGGGGACGTGAAGCGCGCGGTGAAGCACTGTAACGAAAGCGCCTCCGCCATTGCGTCCGTTGTGGCGTCGGGGCTCAGTGCACTCGTATCGGGCAAGACGCGCACCGATATCGAGTACGCCATGGAAGAACGCCTGCTTGAAGTGATCCCCCGCTTTGAAAAGCGCACACCCTACCTTGCCACGCTGGCCAACGTCGCCACCTTGCTGGGCCTGCTCGGCACAATCATGGGTCTGATTGATGCCTTTACAGCGGTTGCGGCAGCCGATCCGGCAGAAAAGGCCGCCTTGCTGTCCCAGAGTATCTCCGTAGCGATGAATACGACTGCATTCGGCCTGATGTCTGCCATTCCGCTTCTGCTGTTGCACGCGTTCCTGCAAAATCTGACCAATGAGCTGGTGGACAGTTTCGAGTCAGCGGGTGTCAAGGTCGTGAATATGCTGGGTAATGGCCGGGCAGGAGGCGAGGCTGCGTGAAACGCCGTCGTCTGAGGCGCCTGGGGACGACTGCCGAGCTCGATATCACGGCGTTCATGAATCTCATGATCGTTTTGGTGCCGGTTCTTCTGCTGAACATGGTGTTCGCGCGAACCACTGTCATCGAGCTGAACTTTCCCAAGGGGCTGGATCAACCCGAGCAGCAGAAGCAGCTGCAGCTGCAGTTGGCAGTCTTGCCCGACCAGGTCGTGCTGGCCGATAGTCTCGGCGGCGTGATCAGGCGGGTGCCGAACCTTGATACGGGGCCGGACCTGAAGGCACTGCGTGAAACGCTCAAGCAGGTCAAGGCCCGGTTGCCGGATAAGCGTTCCATTACGCTGATGGTGGATGACCGGATCGATTACCAGACGCTCGTCAGTCTCATGGATACTGCACGTTCATATCCCGCTGTCGTCGCGGCGCAACTGGTGCATGCGGAGTTGTTTCCGGATATTGCCGTGACTGATCTCGAGGCATCCCTGGCGGATCGCCTGGGAGGGGGGGCATGAAGCGATCAGCCCGCGCACAACGTATTGCACGCCGCAATGCACGTCACAGCGGCCGCGCGACTCTGAACCTTGTCTCCCTCATGGATATTTTTACCATTCTGGTCTTTTTCCTGATGGTGAATTCGTCCGATATCGAGGTCATTCAGACATCGTCAGCCCTGCGCCTGCCGGATTCCGTGGTGGAACAGAAACCGCGGGAAGTGCTGATGGTGACGGTGACCCGGGATGCCATTCTGGTCGCAGGGCAGCCGGTGGCGCCCACGCCGCTTGACGCGGATGCCCCTGAGTTCATTGAGGGGTTGCGCAAGGAGCTGGCCTATCGCCTGTCGCGCATCCCGGATTCCGACAGCGAGCAACCGCAACCGCTGAATATCCTGGCTGACCGCACATTGCCCTACAGTGTCCTCAAGCGCGTCATGAAGACATCAGTGGACGCGGGGTATACCATCTTGTCTCTTGCGGTCAATCAGACGTCCCTGAAACCGGAGGGCAGCGATGACTGATTTCAATCGCCTGCCATGGGATGACGACCCGCGAGACCGGCTGCGTTTCCGGGTTCTGTGGGTGGGGCTGCTGGTTTTTACGCTTGTTGCCGGCATCTGGCTGGCATCCGTGCAATTGCCGGACCGCCCACGTGCTGAGCGGGAAAAGCTGCCACCGCAGCTGGCCCGGGTTCTGCTGGAGAAGAAGAAAGTGACGCCTCCGCCTCCGCCCGAGCCGGAAGCCCCCAAGCCTGAAAAACCCAAGCCCAAGCCCAAGCCTGAAAAAAAGGTGACCCGGCCGGAGCCGAAACCCGAACCCAGGCCGGTGGCAAAGGTACCCCCAAAGCCTGAAACGACGGTCAAGCCACCGCCCACTGAGCAGGAAATCGAGAAAGCACGTGAGGTGGCCAAACAGACCGGGTTGCTGGCCGAAGCGGATGAGCTCAACGACTTGCGCGACCTTGTGGCTGATGTTTCGCCGCTGCTGGATGCCAAACCGGTTGCGTCGGCAAGTACCCGGGATGTGGCGCGGGCGTCGTCCGAGAAATTGGTGACCGAAGCCCGAACCGGGACGAGTGGCGGGCTGGCTGACCTGAACCTGAAACAGGCCGGGACCTCACGAGAAACGCTGGCACAACGGCAACAGGCTCAGGTCAGTGCACCGGTGGAACCGGGGGAAGCCGAATCCGGGAGTCAGGTCGCCAGCGCGCAAAAGGCTTCAGCGGGGCGCTCCTCAGAGGAAATACGCCGGGTCTTCGATGCGTCCAAGGGCAGCATCATGCGCATCTATACCCGGGCATTGCGGAAAAACCCGGCACTGGAGGGGCGTTTTGTTCCGGAGTTGACCATCGAGTCGAACGGCAAGGTCAGCACATGCAAGGTCATTACTTCCGAGCTGGACGACGCAGCGCTGGAGAAGAGTTTGTGCCGACGTCTCCAGTTGCTTGATTTTGGCAAAAAGCCCGACGCACCGAAACAGGTTGTTCGCTACACCTTCGACTTCCTGCCTTCCTGAACGACACCGGGCCCCACAGGGCCCGGTCAATTGCGCGGTCTTGCTTCGTTCGCTTTACGCGACGATGGGTAACACCGGATCAGCCTCTACTCGGGCGTTTCATCATCCAGGTGGGCTTCCCGCGGTTCACCATTGTCGTTGAGCAGCACTCGGGGCAGACGGGGGCGTTCCAGTGTTATCTTTTCAGTCGGGGCGATGACCTTGGCCTGCCCGGTCACGACGACCGTGTCATTCTGATTGGTGATGATACAGTCTATCAGTACCCGGTTTTTGGGCTGCTTCTCGGCTACGACCAACTTGACCGTCAGAATATCACGCAGCATCACGGGCGCCCGGAACTTGAGCTGCTGCTCAAGGTAAATCGTGCCCGGTCCTGGCAGCGCGGTGGCCAATGCTGCTGAAATGAATGCTCCGGAGAGCATGCCGTGCGCGATGCGCTCTCCGAAAGGTGTGGAGGCCGCATAGTCGGGATCCAGGTGGACCGGGTTGACATCCCCGGAGACCGCGGCAAAAAGGACAACTTCATCTTCGGAAAGCGCGCGGGTGTAGGTCACTGAGTCACCCACATTCAGCTCATCATAGGTAATGTTTTCGAGTGCTTGCATGGAGCCTCCTTGTCAGTCCAGGGCCACAGTGTAGCGCATTTGAGCTTCGGGAGCCGAGGTTTCAGGCAGCAAACCGCTCAGCCAGCTTGCCACATCCTGCATGACGCGATCCCGGAAGGACTCGTTGACCAGCTCGTGGCGCCCGGCAGGATAGAAGGCACAGGTGACCGGCCCGCAAGGTGCTTGCTGCAGGTCCCGGGCTAGTTTGCGCGGGCCCTGGCCGTAGCGTCCGACCGGATCCTGGTCGCCGGACAGGATCAGGACAGGCAGGTCGCGTGGCATGGCATCCAGTCCCGAACGGGCAAAGAGCTTGCTCAGGCCCTTGAGCAATTGAACCCAGGTCTCGTTGGTGCAACGAAAGCCGCACAGGGGATCTTTCAGGTACCGGTCAACCTCATCGGGATCTGAAGACAGCCAGTCATGGTCTGTGCGTGCCGGTCGGAATCGTTGATTGAATGCCCCGAACGACAAATGATAGATGAGCGCGCTTTTGCCTCGTCGCCCCTGACGCCAGCGTTCCAGTCGGGCAATCTGCAATGCGCCAAGGATGCGTGGCAAGGCTTCCCGGTTGCTGCCGGAGAGTGCAAGGCCCTCAAGCGAAAAGGGATGTGCCATGATCGCAGCCTGGGCGATGAATGAACCCATGCTGTGCGCGAACAGAAAACGGGGGCGGTCGGGCCAGGTTTCACATATATGCTGATGGACCTGGAAGAGATCCTGGCAAACAGCCTGCCAACCGTTCCGATCGCCATAGTGGCCGGGTGTCATCGTTCGCAGGGTGCGGCCGTGGCCCCGATGGTCGTGGGCGACAACCACGGCGCCGTGTGAGTTGAGAAATCGGGCAAAGCGGGTATAACGGCCGGCGTGCTCAGCCATCCCGTGGGTAATCTGCACCACGCAACGAACGGGCGTTTCCTCTGGCGGCGCCCAGACGTAAAGGGGAATCCGGTGGCCGTCTTCGGCGATCAGTTCCTGAGTCATGAACCGACATCCTTTTTGGTTAAACAGTACCATTCTAGGGCCGTGGGCAGGCGGGTCAATCGGTGCGTAATGCGCGCGATCTGAACTGTGCGGCAGGACACAAAACCTGCGCGCAGGTCTGGACAATGCCGTATAGACTTTTGGCTACATTTGGCGAATCAAAGCTGGTATGCTTGCTGCCAAACAAGAACGTTTTCGGATCACCATACAAAAAAACGTCGCCGTCCGGCGATCAGATACAAGCATAACGATTTAGGACAGGAGAAGTAGTTCATGGGGAATTTCTTTGCGGACAAGTATCCCTCCGGGATCCCGGCCGAGGTCAACCTGAATGAATACAGTGACATGGTTGACCTGTTTGAACGGTCCTGCCGCAAGTATGCGGACAAGCCCGCCTTCACCGCCATCGGCGTGACACTGACGTATGGCGAACTGGATGCGCTGTCCCGCGATTTTGCCGCCTACCTGCAAAACCACACCAATCTCAAGCCGGGTGACCGGATTGCTGTGCAACTGCCGAACCTGACGCAGTATCCGGTCGTGGTATTCGGTGCAATGCGTGCCGGCCTGATTGTGGTCAACACCAACCCGCTATACACCACGCGGGAGATGGAACACCAGTTCAACGATTCCGGTGCGAAAGCACTGGTGGTATTGGCCAACATGGCCAAGCAGGCTGAAGAGGTCCTGCCGCACACTGGTATTGAACATGTGATCGTGACCGAAATTGCGGACATGCACAAACCGGTCAAGCGCTTTGTCATGAACAGCGCTGTGAAGTACGTGAAGAAGATGGTGCCGGATTACAACATTCCGGGGGCGGTGCCGCTGGTCAAGGCTCTGGTGCGAGGTCGCAAGTCCGAGTTCAAACGCCACCAGCCCCAGCGTGAGGATATTGCTGTACTGCAATATACCGGCGGCACAACTGGCGTGGCCAAGGGGGCCATGCTGACTCATGGTAACCTGGTATCCAACGTGCTGCAGGTGAAACCCCTGCTCATGACACGCCTGTCCGAAGCGTCGGAGATTGTCATTGCGCCGCTGCCGCTGTATCACATCTACTCATTTACACTTAACTGCGGCATCATGGTGGAGACGGGTAATCACTCCATCCTGATTCCCAACCCGCGAGATATCCCGGGGTTCGTCAAGGAGCTGCAGAAATACCGCTTTACGGCCTTTCTGGGCATCAATACGCTGTTCGTGGCGCTATGCAACAACGAGCAGTTCCAGGACCTGGATTTCAGCAGCCTGAAGATTACCGCATCGGGCGGCATGGCGTTGACCATGGATACCGCCAAGATGTGGAAGAAGGTGACGGGCTGCGATATTGCAGAAGGTTACGGCATGACCGAAACCTCGCCTGTGATTTCCATCAACCCGCTGACCGCAATCCAGATCGGCACTATTGGCCTGCCTGTTCCCAATTCAGACGTGCGGATCCTGAGCGAGGACGGCAAGGAGCAGCCCATCGGGGAGCCGGGAGAGCTGGTCGTGAAGGGGCCCCAGGTCATGAAGGGCTACTGGCAGCGTCCGGATGAGACGGCCAAGACGTTCACGGAGGATGGTTACCTTAAAACAGGTGATGTGGCCGTGATTCAGGATGATGGTTACATGCGTATCGTTGACCGCAAGAAGGACATGATTATCGTGTCCGGCTTCAACGTGTATCCGAATGAAGTCGAGGATGTGATCATGTCTCATCCTGATATTGTCGAGTGCGCCGCGATTGGTATCCCCGATCTCAAGAGTGGTGAGGCAGTCAAGGTCTTTGCCGTGAAGTCCAACCCTGCACTGACCGAGCAGGAGGTAAGGGAGTACTGCCGCGAGCGCCTGACGGCTTACAAGGTGCCCAAGGTCATCGAGTTCCGCGATGAGCTGCCGAAGACCAATGTGGGCAAGATCCTGCGCCGGGCCCTTCGTGACGAAGAAGAAAAGAAGACGTCCTGACAGTTCGGTTCGTCTGATTGAAAGCGGGTACTTCGGTACCCGTTTTTTGTTTTAACTCGTTGTAATGCAAACTTAAGTTGAAAAAACGCCTGTCTGGCCCAAGACTGTGCAAAGGTTTTGACGGGATACGGACCAAGAGAGGACATGATCAATGCGTAAACTGACAGCTCTGGTACTTGCGTTTGGATTGGGCGTGGCATCGCTCTCCATGACGGCTCAGGCCGGTGCCTTGCCCACAACTCAGTACGAGAATGAAAACGGGCCAACCCTTTCGCCGCTGCTGGAACAGGTCAGCGATGCGGTAGTGAATATCGCGGTGAAGGGGACTCAAAAAGTTCAAAACCCCCTGTTCAACGATCCGTTCTTCCGGCGCTTTTTCAATGTGCCCGAGGGGCATTTGCAGGAGCGCAAGATTCAGGCTGCCGGGTCAGGCGTCATCATTGATGCGGACAAGGGCATCGTCATTACCAACCACCATGTGGTGAAGGATGCGGATGAAATCAAGGTATCGCTCAATGATGGTCGCGTCTATGAAGCCAAGCTGCTGGGTGCAGACCCGGAAGTTGATATTGCCGTGCTGGAAATCGAAGCCGACAATCTCAAGGCCCTGAAGATTGCCGATAGTGACCGTGTAAAGGTCGGGGACTATGTTGTGGCCATTGGTAATCCCTTCGGACTGAATCATACGGTCACCACGGGTATTGTCAGTGCACTGGGGCGCAGTGGCCTGGGCATTGAAGGCTATGAAAACTTCATTCAGACCGATGCATCCATTAACCCCGGTAATTCGGGGGGGGCCCTGATCAACATGAAGGGTCGCCTGATTGGAGTCAATACGGCGATCCTGGCGCCTTCGGGCGGCAACGTGGGGATTGGGTTTGCCATTCCGTCCAACATGGTGAAGGCCACAGTCAACCAGATTCTGGAGTATGGAGAGGTCAAGCGTGCCTTGCTGGGCGTTGTGATTCAGGATCTGAATCCTGACCTGGCCGAAGCGTTCGGTCTCGACAATGGCCAGAAGGGGGTTGTCATCAGTGATGTTCAGGAGGGCTCTGCAGCTGAAAAGGCTGGCTTGAAAACCGGAGACGTGATTCTCGAGCTGGATGGCAAACCCGTCAAATCCAGTGGGCAGCTTCGGGCTCGCATTGGCCTCAAGCGTGCGGGAACCGAGGTGGCCCTGAAGATCCTGCGTGACGGGGACGAAATGACTGTAAAAGCCAGACTCGGTGGCAAGGACTCAAGTGCCTCGTCATCAGACGAGGGGGGCTGGTTCAGCAAGTGGCTCGATGGCGTGAAGACGGATGCGCTCAAGGGTGTGCAGATGGAAACCAGTGAGGACCCGGAAGGTGTCCGGATCGTGGATCTGAAGCGTGACAGCAAGGCCGCGGCAGCGGGGCTGCGCCCGGGTGACGTGATTGTCGAGGTGAACCGCGAACGCGTGCGCAGCACCAAGGATCTCAAGAAGGCCCTGAAAAAGTCGGATGACAAGACGCTGCTGCTGGTGGTGCGAAATGGCGGATCGTTCTACGTGGTAATCCGTTGAGCTGAAGTGATTCGCTTCGTCAGATTTGATACAGTGGGCGCGGCCGTTTGGCTGCGCCTTTTTTGTTGAGAGGAGTTCAGAGTGGATATCGGAGATCTTCGCCGCGAGT
>RFIV01000151.1 GCA_003695085.1 Gammaproteobacteria bacterium | reverse complement strand
TACGCCCGTTCATACCTCGAAGGGCGCCTGAACGAAGAGCAGCTGGACAACTTCCGCCGGGAAGTGGATGGCAATGGCCTGTCCTCCTATCCGCACCCCTGGCTGATGCCCGAATACTGGCAGTTCCCCACGGTATCCATGGGGCTGGGGCCGATTCAGGCCATCTATCAGGCGCATGTGATGAAGTACCTGCACAGCCGCGAGCTGGTGAACATGGATGGCCGCAAGGTCTGGTGCTATGTAGGGGACGGCGAGTGTGACGAACCGGAAACCCTGGGGGCAATCGGTCTGGCCGGGCGCGAGAAGCTGGACAACCTGATTTTCGTGGTCAACTGCAACCTGCAGCGCCTGGATGGCCCGGTACGCGGCAACGGCAAGATCATTCAGGAGTTGGAAGGCATCTTCCGCGGT
Organism: Gammaproteobacteria bacterium; assembly: GCA_003695085.1. GTDB lineage: Bacteria > Pseudomonadota > Gammaproteobacteria > Pseudomonadales > Oleiphilaceae > Thermohahella. The sequence continues at coordinate 6,622 of RFIV01000151.1, read as the reverse complement.
GCCGGATGGAACGTCATCAAGGTGGTATGGGGACGTCTCTGGGATCAGCTGCTGGAGAAGGACAAGAACGGTATCCTGCAGAAGATCATGGACGAGACCGTGGATGGCGAGTACCAGAACTACAAGCACAATGGCGGTGCCTATACCCGCAAGCACTTCTTCGGCAAGCATCCGGAAGCGCTCAAGCTGGTGGAGGACTTGTCGGACGAGGATATCCGCAATCTAAATCGTGGCGGCCATGATCCGTTCAAGATCTATGCGGCCTACCATGAAGCCGTCAACCACAAGGGGCAGCCGACCGTCATTCTGGCTCAGACCGTCAAGGGCTACGGCTTCGGTGAACAGGGCGAGGCCCAGAACACCACGCACCAGCTCAAGAAGCTGGATTTCGAAACTATCAAGTCGTTCCGCGACCGGTTTGGCATCCCGCTGACAGACGAAGAGCTGAAGGATCTGCCCTACTACAAGCCACCCGCAGACTCGCCCGAAATCCTCTACATGCGCAAGCGGCGTGAAGAGCTGGGGGGCTTCCTGCCCAAGCGCCGCAAGGATGCCAATCCGCTCAAGGTACCGGAGCTGAGTGCGTTCGAGAGCATGCTCAAGGGGTCGGATGGGCGTGAAATCAGCTCCACCATGGCGTTCGTGCGCATTCTCAACACGCTGGTGAAGGACAAGCAGATCGGCAAGCGTATCGTCCCCATCGTGCCGGATGAAGCGCGGACCTTCGGCATGGAAGGCATGTTCCGTCAGCTCGGCATTTACACCTCCGAGGGGCAGAAGTACACGCCGGTGGATCGCAACCAGGTGATGTATTACCGGGAGGACAAGAAAGGCCAGATTCTGGAAGAAGGCATCAACGAAGCCGGGGCCATGTCGGCCTGGATCGCGGCCGCCACGTCCTACAGTACCAATGATTACCCGCTGATTCCGTTCTTTATCTTCTACTCCATGTTCGGATTCCAGCGTGTGGGGGACCTGTGCTGGGCAGCCGGCGATATCCGTGCCCGCGGTTTCCTGATCGGCGGTACGTCCGGACGCACCACGCTCAATGGCGAAGGCCTGCAGCACGAGGATGGTCACAGCCACATCTACTCGCTGACCGTGCCCAACTGCATCTCCTATGACCCCACCTACAGCTACGAGCTGGCGGTCATCATTCAGGATGGCATTCGCCGCATGTATGTGGAAAACGAGAGCGTGTACTACTACGTCACGGTGATGAACGAGAACTACGCGCACCCGGCCATGCCGGAAGGGGCCGAAGCTGGCATCCTGAAGGGCATGTACAAGCTGGAGAGCGTGGGCGAAGGCGGCAAGGCCCGTGCACAGCTGCTCGGCTCCGGCGCCATCCTCAACGAGGTACGCGCGGCGGCGCAGCTGCTCAAGGACAAGTACGATATCGACAGCGATGTGTGGAGCTGCACCAGCTTCACCGAACTGGCCCGGGAAGGGCATCACGTGCGCCGCTGGAACCTCCTGCATCCGGAGTCCAAGCCGCGGACGCCCTATGTCACCGAGTGTCTGAAGGGGGCGGAAGGCCCGGTTGTTGCGGCGACGGATTACATGAAGCTGTTCGCCGATCAGATCCGCGCATTCGTGCCGGGTGACTACACCGTGCTGGGTACCGATGGCTTCGGCCGCAGCGATACCCGCGAGAAGCTGCGTCATCATTTCGAGGTCGACCGTTACTTTGTGGTGGTTGCCGCGCTCGAAGCTCTGGCACGTCAGGGCACGTTGGAGGCATCGGTCGTCACGCAGGCGATTCGTGACTTCAACATTGACCCGGACAAGATTGATCCGCTGTACGCGTGAAGGAGGTTGACGTGAGTACGATTGAAGTCACCGTCCCGGACATCGGCGGGTCTACCGATGTAGAAGTGATCGAAGTGCTGGTGCAGCCGGGCGATGTGATCGCGGAAGAGGACTCCATCATTGTGCTGGAGTCGGACAAGGCCACCATGGAAGTGCCCAGCCCGCAGGCGGGCACCGTCAAGGAAGTCAAGGTCAAGGTGGGCGACACCGTCAACGAGGGCGACCTGGTGCTGCTGCTTGAGGCGGGCGAGACGGCCTCCTCCGGCGACGCCCCTGTGGTTGCGGAAGAAGATGCATCCGGGGCCGGGAGCAAGCCTGTGGCGGCAGCGGCGCCTGCACCGGCGGCGGGCAGCGGCGAGGCAGTCGCGGGTGGTACACGTATCGAAACCGTGACCGTGCCGGACATTGGCGGCTCCACCGATGTGCCCGTGATTGAGCTGTGTGTACAGCCCGGGGATGTTGTGGCCGAGGAGGACTCCCTGATCGTGCTGGAGTCGGACAAGGCCACCATGGAAGTGCCGTCACCGGTGGCGGGCAAGATCGTGAAGTTGCTCGTCAACGTCGATGACAAGGTCAACGAGGGCACGCCTATCGCGGAGATTGAGGTGCAGGGGGCGGGGACCTCGGCTGCAGTGGCCGCACCGGCTGAACACGCCACGCCGGCGGCTGCCCCCGCACCGCAGGCTGCGGCGCCTGCATCCGGGGCCGCGGTTGCGTCTGCCGCATCGGCACCTGCCGCGCCTACCGCCAGCGATGCTGACAAGGAAGCCGTGGCCAATGCGTCGGCGAAGAAAGTCCACGCGGGTCCGGCGGTGCGCAAGCTGGCGCGCGAGTTTGGTGTGGACCTCACGCAGGTGAAAGGCTCCGGGCCGCGTGGACGCATTCTCAAGGAAGACGTGCAGGCGTTCGTCAAGGCTGGCATGCAGAAACTGCAAAGCGGTACGGCTCCGGTTACCGGTGGCGTGGGGCTGCCGACCGTCAAGCTGCCGGACTTCAGCCAGTTCGGCAAGATCGAGCGGCGGGCCATGACCAAGATTCACCAGGTCACTGCCGACAACATGTCGCGCAGCTGGCTCACCGTGCCGCACGTCACACAGTTTGACGAGGCGGACATTACCGAGCTGGAAGCCTTCCGCAAGGCGCAGAAGGCGGCGGCCGAGAAGCGTGGTACGAAGCTTACGCCGCTGCCGTTCCTGCTCAAGGCTTGCGCGTATGCACTGAAAACGCTGCCGCAGTTCAACGTGTCGCTGGACATGGAGAAGCGCGAAGTCATTCAGAAGCATTACGTGCACATTGGCGTCGCCGTGGATACACCGCACGGGCTCATGGTGCCGGTGATTCGCGATGTGGACCAGAAGAGCCTGTGGGAGTTGGCGGAGGAAACCCTGGAGCTGGCCGCCAAGGCCAAGGACAAGAAGATCAAGCCCAACGAAATGCAGGGCGGATGCTTCACCATCTCCAGCCTGGGCAGCATCGGTGGCACGGCTTTCACGCCGATCGTCAACACACCTGAGGTGGCCATACTGGGTGTCTCGAAGGCCTCCATGAAGCCTGTTTGGAACGGCAAGGATTTCGAGCCACGCCTGATGCTGCCACTGAGTCTGTCCTATGACCACCGGGCCATCAACGGCGCGGATGCCGCGCGCTTCACGGCACTGCTCGGGCAACTGCTGGGTGATATTCGCAACCTGTTGCTCTGAGCATTCCGGTGCGCACCGCGGTCAGGTGCGTGTCACAATGGTGCCCTGTGCTACGGCGCAGGGCACTTCCTCTCCCGAATTCTGGATTGCATAAACGGTGCACTGAACCACGGCCATCCTGCGCCCGCTGTTCAGCGTATGGGCCCGGGCCAGCAGTGCCTCGCCTCGTGCGCCCTTCATGTAGTTGATCTTGAATTCTGCTGTCAGCACATCCGGCCCCAATGCGCTGCCCCCGGCAAAGGTCAGGGCGTTATCGGCCAGGTAGCTCACCACACCGCCGTGTGCATAGCCGTGCTGTTGCAGCAAATCGCGGGTCAGGGGCAGTTTCAGTTCAGCTTCGCCATCTTCAAGGCGCAAGAGTTCGGCGCCCAGCTTGACGGAAAAAGGCTGAGAGGCGAGCACTTGCCGGCCCAGTTCGGTCATGTCCATGGAAGGCTCCTGTGTCGATTGGCCAGTCGATTGAGATGGATCACCAGATTTGGTGGTGACCGCTTTGTGTGCAAGAATAGAATTCTATTCTAGAAGGAGTTTCCAGTCATGCGTGGCAAGCGTCAAGGGCAAACTTCCGAGCGCCGGCAGGCCATCCTGGATGCGGCGTTGGCCTGTTTTACCGAGCACGGATTCGAGCAGACCCCCATCGAGATGATCTGTGAGCGTTCCGGGGCCAGCGTCGGCAGCCTGTATCATCACTTTGGCAACAAGGAGGGCGTGGGTGCCGCACTCTTTGTGGGCGGGTTGAAGGCATATGCGGATGTCGCTCTGGCAGGCCTGGCTGAGCGACCGGATGCCGAAGCGGGCATTCGCTGGCTGGTCACCAGCTACATCGAGTGGGTGGAAGCGCACCCGGATCTGGCGCGATTCATCTTCCAGTCGCGCGGAAAGGTCATCAGGGGTGAGGCGTCACAACGGTTGGCGGACATGAACCGGCAGCAGCTTGCGGGATATCGGGACTGGCTGCAGCCTCACATGGAGGCGGGGCGTATCCGGAAGCTGCCCTTCGCCGTCTTTCATGCACTGGTCAATGGTCCGGCGCAGGATCTGGTGCGCAACTGGCTCGGCGGGCGCCTGAAGGGGCGGCCATCCGATTGGTCGGAGGTGCTGGCGGACGCAGCCTGGCGGTCTGTCCGCGCCTGAGGCAGTGTGCGCCTTTTGGTTGCGTAATATTAGAAAATAAAGATTGTTGTCTTTCCTCTCGCTTTCAAGTCCTGAGCGCGCTTTTTGGGGGTATCTATGTGTGCGCTGATTCTGTAATAACTATAATTTATAGGGGTTGTGTTCATGTGACCTTGAATACCGGGCGGCCACAATATTGACGTGCATCAACCTAAAAAAAAGTAAAATAACTACAATTATGGGTATTCAGGTGATTGCACAAGGATTTTTTCATGAGTCAGGTAGCGTTAACACTGGTGATGTTGTCGGCAGTCTCCGTCCTGGGTCTGGCATTGGGGCGACTGAAGTTCCGCGGTGTCGGGCTGGGGATTGGCGGCGTGCTCTTCGGCGGGCTGATCGTTGGGCATGTGGCCCACACGCAGGGCTGGACGCTGGATGCCCATGCGCTGCATTTCATCAAGGAATTCGGACTGATCCTCTTCGTATACACCATTGGCATTCAGGTCGGGCCGGGATTTTTCGCTTCACTCAAGCAGAACGGGCTGAAACTGAACAGCATTGCGGTCGGGATTGTACTTCTGGGCAGTCTCGTAACAGTTCTGCTGTTACTGTTGACCGGATTACCTCTGAACGTTCTGCTGGGAATCCAGTCCGGAGCGGTGACCAACACACCTTCCCTGGCCGCTGCACAGCAGATTCTGGCGGAACTGGGCATGACGGGCCAACAGGTGAGTCTGCTCGGGGCCGGCTATGCGATGGCTTACCCGTTCGGCATTCTCGGGATTCTGCTTTCCATGTGGCTCATCCGGCGTCTGTTCAGGGTGGATGTTGAGCGCGAAGCGGAGGCCTGGGATCGGGAGCAGGGCAACGGCCATCGCCGTCAGCTGTTGAGCCTGAATGTGCGTGTGGAGGCGCAGGCCTTCGATGGCATGGGCTACGCCGAATTGACTGATTGGCTGGGCCCCGAGATTGTCTGCTCCCGCGTCAAGTCCGCCGGAACGCTGGTCGTGCCGGGTGAAGGCCTGTTGATCCGGCGGGGGGATGTGTTGCACCTGGTCAGTGCAGACGAAGATCTGCTGAACAAGGCGGCGGCACAGATCGGGGAGGTGGTGGAGGAGTCCCTGTCAACACGGGGCACCCACCTGCGAAGTGTTCGCATCGTGGTCACCAATGAGAAGATGCTGGGCAAGAAGCTCAGTGAACTGGACATCAAGCATCGTTATGAAGTCGTGATCTCCCGGCTCAACCGGGCCGGCGTGGAGCTGGTGCCGAATCGCAACACGGTCCTCCAGTTTGGTGATATCCTGAACATTGTCGGGGATGCACAAGCCGTCGAGCACGTCGCCCGGCTCATGGGCAATGCACGCAGCAAACTCGAGGAAGTCCAGATGATGCCCATTTTCATCGGCATCGGGCTGGGCGTGCTGCTGGGCTCCATCCCCATTCAGTTGCCGCACTTGCCGGCCCCCATCAAGCTCGGGCTGGCCGGGGGGCCGCTTATCGTCGCCATTATTCTTGCCCGGATCGGCAGTATCGGGCCCCTGTACTGGTTCATGCCTCCCAGCGCCAACCTGGCATTGCGCGAGATCGGGATCGTGCTCTTTCTGGCGGTGGTGGGGCTCAACTCAGGTGCCGGCTTCCTCGACACCCTCATTAACGGGGACGGCCTGCTGTGGATGGGATACGGCACACTGATCACGCTGCTGCCACTGGTGGTAATGGGGTGTGTGGCCCGTGCCGTGCTGAAGATGAACTACCTGTCCCTGTGCGGGGTGCTCGCCGGCTCGATGACCGATCCCCCTGCGCTGGCCTTCGCCAACGGACTCAAGCCGGGGCATGGCGGTGCTGCGCTGTCCTACGCGACCGTGTATCCGCTGGTCATGTGCCTGAGGATCCTCTCGCCCCAGTTGATCGCGGTGTTGCTGTGGGCGACGTTGTCCGGCTGAGCTGAAGTGCTCAGCGTGTTGGGGGCGGCGGTGTGTCGGGGGCGTGGGTGG
>RFIV01000150.1 GCA_003695085.1 Gammaproteobacteria bacterium | reverse complement strand
GCTGTCGGGCGGTGAGCAGCAGCGCGTGGCCATCGCGAGAGCCTTTGTGACGCGCCCTGCCATGATTTTCGCCGATGAGCCGACCGGAAATCTGGATGCCAAGACCGGCCAGCACATTATCGAATTGCTGTTCGGGCTGAACCGGGATGAAGGGGTGACACTTGTGCTGGTCACACATGATCCTGCCCTCGCCAGCGCCTGCGACCGGCGCGTGACCCTGGATGCGGGCCGGATTGTCCACACTGAATCGGCGCCCCCCTCGGCCCTGGAGCCCTCTGCATCATGAGTGGTCGACGCATTCTCTGGGTGGCTATGGCCATTGCCGTCGCGTTGGTGACGGCTGTGAGTGTGGCCACAGATGTACTCAACGCCAGGTTCGGGGCGCAGTCTCGCCTCATGGTGGGAGGCGACCTGCTGATTCGCTCGCAGATCCCGCAGGACGTCATCCGTGAAAAGCTGGATCTGACGGGGCTCAGGCAAGCGCAATGGATTACCTTCAGTACCATGGCGGCATCGGATGCCGGTTTCGCACTGACGCAGGTGAAGGCCATTTCGCCGGACTATCCGCTGGTCGGAGAGGTCAGGGTGGAGCGCAGTGAGGGGCCGCTCCGGCCAGGCCAGGCATGGATACAACGACGCCTGGGCGAACGGCTGGGCGTGCAGCCGGGCGATACATTGGCGCTGGGTGATCTGGATCTGCAGGTTTCGGGCTGGCTGGTCGAGGAACCGGATACAACCACAGGTTGGCGGACGCTGTTTCCACGTGCCCTGATTACCCTTGAGGATGCAGCCGCTGCCAGCCTGATCCGGCCCGGTTCGAGAGCACGATACTACCTGGCGCTGGCCGGTGAGCCGGAGCGTGTGGCAGCTGTGAGAGCGCAGGCCGAGGCATTGAACCTGAAAGATGTGCGGGTGATTCAGCCCGGGCAGGGCCGGGACGGTGTCAGTCGTGCCATTGAGCGGGCCCGAAACTATCTCATGCTGGTTGTCGGCCTGGGTGTGATCCTGGCCTCGATCGCCGCTGGCGTGGCAATGAACAGCGAAGTGGCACGGTTGCGACCGCGTGTGGCGCTCTACAAGACGCTGGGTGCGGATCGACGGGCTGTCTTTCGCTCGCTGATCTGGCCTGCCTGGGGGCGGGGCGTTGTGGTGGCCGGGCTTGCCGGATGGGGTGTGGGGGCCGGCATGGCGGCGGCCGGAATCACGACCGTGCTGGCGTCTCAGGGGCAGGACGTGGCGCTGTCGGAGTTGCTGCCCATGGTGTCGCCTGGCTGGTTCTTGCTTCCGGGGCTGACGCTGCTGATTCTCATGGGCGCATTGGTTGGCCCTCAGGTGATGCGTATCCTCGCGACGCCTCCGGTGCAGGTCCTGAGAGAGCTGCCGGACACCCCGGATCAGCGACTGCTGAGAAGGCAGGGGACCTGGCTGGCCGGAGCCGGACTCGCACTTCTTACCTGGCAATACACCGGCAGCTGGCGCATGGTGATGGTGCTGGTCGCCGGACTGCTGCTCTGGTCTGCGTTCTGGCAGCTATTGTGGCGAACAGTGCTCGCACTGATCAGCCGGTTGGCTCCCGTTTCCACGCTCGCAGGCCAGGCTGTGGCACGTCTGGGGCAGTTGGGCTGGCGAGCCGTCATGATGGCGGGGGCGCTGGGACTGGTGTGGTGTCTGGTGGTCGTCCTGGTGTTGTTTCGCAATGAGCTGCTGGGCACCTGGGCGCAGGCTCTGGAGCGTGAGCTGCCCAACCAGTTTCTGATCAACGTCATGCCGGAGGAAAAACCGGACATAGAAACCTTCCTGCGTGAGCGGCAGGTTCAGGTGGAGCGCTTCTATCCCGTTTTTCGCGGACGCCTGACGGAAGTGAACGGCACCCCCGCCGAGACCAGGGAAGCAGACGGAGAGCGCATCGAAGCTCTGCACCGGCCGCTCAATCTCACCTGGTCCAGCGAGCTGCAGGAAGGCAACCTGATAACCGCCGGGGTATGGGCGGTTGAACGCGTGCAAGGGTTGCCCGCGGTTTCGCTGGAAGCCCGGCTGGCGGAACGCCTGCAGGTGGATGTAGGGGATACGCTGACCTTTGATGTGGGTGGTGTGAAACTGGACGCTCGCATAGCGAGCCTGCGGGAAGTGGACTGGGAGAGTTTTCGCCCCAATTTTTATGTGATCTTTCATGCGCCCCCTGACGTTCCCGGCGCCGTAACCTGGATGACCAGCCTGCATGTTCCCGGTGATCAGCCTCGGCTTGAAAAAGTCCTGCTGGAACGCTGGCCCGGCGTCACCCTGCTGGATGTGCGTGAGGTGCTCAGTCGGGTGCGCGAGGTGGTGGGCCAGGTCTCGGATGCGGTGAACGGGTTGCTCTGGTTGCTGTGTGCCGGCGCTGCCGTGACCGTCGTGGCGCTGGCGCGCGAGGAAGCCCGGTCGAAACACCGCTGGGTGGCCGTCAGTCGGGCGTTGGGCGCGACCCGGCGGCGCATCATGTCGCAACTGGTGCTGGAGTCGGCGCTATCGGGCGCACTGGCCGGTGGGCTGGCGCTGGCCATTGGCTGTGCGCTTTACATGGCGCTGGCGTTCTGGGTGTTTGGGATGGAGCCCCTGTGGCCGCCTGCGGGCTGGCTGTTGCTGCCGGTCGTATCCGCCTGCCTGCAAGTGATGCTGACCTGGCGCCAGCATAACCAGTTGGCCGAGGTCTCCCCCCTGTCGCTGCTCAGAGCCTGACACGCTTGACCCGCGCAGAAACGACAAGCAGAATGCGCGGCCACGAGAAGAGGGTAAGAGTCACATGCAGTGGGAACCATGGTCTTTTGAATCGGCCCCCGGGTTTGTTCTCAGGGGGTGGCGTACGGTACCGCGCGGTTTGCCGGTCATCCATTTCGTGCATGGCAACGGGTACTGCGGTCGCGTGTATTCACCGTTTCTGGAGGCGCTGGTACCGCACTATGATCTGTTTCTGAGTGATGTTCAGGGGCATGGTGACAGCGACCTGGGGCCGCGTTTTCTCGGCTGGCATGGCAACGCCCGGGTCACGATGCAGGTGTGGACGCACTTCGCGGAAGACTACGCGCACGTACCGGTCATTGGCATGGGGCACAGCTTTGGCGGGATACTGACGCTGCTCATGGCTTCGGAAAATCCGTCCCTGTTTGACCGGCTGGTACTGCTTGACCCGGTGATGTTTCCACCGGCCATGCTTGGCGTCATGCGCTTCACGGAAACGCTCGGCCTGTACAAGCGCAACCAACTGGCGCAGCGAGCGCGCCAGCGTGGCAGGATCTGGCCCCATCGCGCCGCAGCTTGGGATTACTTCCATCAAAGGGGAATCTTCAGGGGCTGGGATGACCGGGCACTGACTGCCTACATTGACCACGCGCTGAAGCCGACGCAGGACGGGCAGCTGACCCTCAAATGCCCGCCGGAAAGAGAGGCCGAAATCTTCTCAAGCTGCCCCGCGGGTCTGTGGAAGGCCGTGCGCCGGCTGCAGACGACGACAGACATTTTGTACGGCGAGGGTACGTATCCCTTCGTGCCCCGGGGTGTCGCCCATGCAAAGCGGCGCAACCCCCACATTCATGCGGAGGTCGTGCCCGGGCATCACTGCTTCATGCAGGAGTTCCCCGAAGACACCGCCAACACGCTGGAGCACCTGCTGGCAGGTCACTCCACCACGTCAGCCTGAAGGATCGTCATGGCCATCCGGGTGCCGGGAATGCGTGCTGCCTGGTCGGCTACCCGGCTGCGGGAGACCGGTGAGCGTCCACCGGGCGCAATGGCTGATTCAAACAGCAGGCGCTCGTTGGCGATCACCTTGCCGGATGCGTTCATCAGCTCCAGCCGGACCAGCACCTGGCGATAGGCGACCGGGCCCGTGTTGCGCAATACCACGAATTGCTCGCCACGTGTGTTAGTGAAGGTTTCGAGCTTGAGGTAGCGCCCGGGTTGTTGGCCTGCTTCCAGCACCTGCAGTTTTTGGCGGGCCTGCTTGCCGGTTTCGCCGCTGGCCTGAGCCGCAATCTTGTAATGTTCAAGGGCGGCTCGCCGGTCGCCGGACTTCAGGGCCATGTCGGCCAATGCCAGATGAGCCACGGAAGTGGGCAACCAGCGATTGGCTTTCTCATAGTCTTCGCGGGCTTCAGCGTCGCGCCCCAGACTGCGCAGCAACTCCGCGCGTCCAAGATACAGGGCAAAGTACTCTGGATTGAGTGAAATGGCCTTGTCATAGGCCCTGAGGGCAGCCTCTTTGCGGCCCAGTCCGATCAGTGCTTCAGCCTCCAGCTGATAGAACAGCGCCTCGTTCTTCTCCAGAACCTGCGCACTGCGCGCCTTGTCCAGCGCGGCTTGCCAGGCTTTCTGGCGAAGCAACTTCATGCCGGTATCGTATCGCTTGTAAGCTTCCCGCGTGGCCAGAAGGTGTTTCATGGCGCGCTTGTACTCCGCTTCACCACGAAAGCCGCCCGGGTTCCCCAGTTTGTCCACCAGCGCCTGATTGGCCCGGACACGCTCTTCGGAAGGAGGGTGAGAAGCGAACAGACCTTGCAGCCAGTCAGACTGGCGTGCACTGGACAGGCGCACGAATAGGCGCTGAAGCTCGACCGCAGCCTGAGGGTCGTACCCGGCGCGTACCATGTACAGAATGCCATAGTGATCCGACTCGGACTCGTGGTCCCGGCTGTATTTGGCCAGTGCCAGTCCTGCACCCAGGCCTGCGCCGCCCACGAGAATGTCACGCAGGTCATTGTCGTCCAGGGCGATGCCCAGACCGGCCAGGCTCGCAGAAATCAGCAGGTTTTGTTGCAGGCGCTTGGCGCTGTGGCGGGCGGCTGCATGCACAATTTCATGTGCCAGAACCGCCGCTAGCTGTGCCTCGTTCTGCAACTCCACCAGCAGGCCCCGGTTGATGGCGATCTTGCCGGAAGGCAAGGCCCAGGCGTTGGGTACCGAATTGTTCAGCACCACGAACTCGTAAGGCAGATCCGGACGGTCGCTGACCTTGGCAAGCTTCATGCCGACCTGTCGCACGTACACGGCAACGTTGGGGTCTGCCACATAGCGTCCGCCTTGTGACTGCTGCGCCGGAACGTATTGCTCGCGCCCGATGGCGAACTCCTGCGATTCACTGATGAGCATGAGTTCCTTCTTGCCGGTCACCGGGTTGACTGCACAGCCAGCCAGAAGGGTGATCCAGATCAGCAGCAATAGTCGTTTGAGCATGTTCGCGTCCTGTTTGGTGTGTTCCGTTTCTTTTGCGTGATCCTGCCGGGTTCCCGGTCTGCGTCTTCCGGCAGTGTACTGAATGGGCCTCTCAGGCTCCAGCTTCAGCCTGCATTCAGGCCTCCCGCTTCAGCCTGATTGTCGTTGAGTGTGCATGAAGCCGCGCTGAACCGCGATTAACGCTCTGTGCGTATTGAAGGGCACGGCAGAAGCTGGCATGCTCGAACCCACACGAAAACAAGGAGATGACGATGACGGCCAAGATACGCGATACACTGGGTGTGCTCTTGCTGATGCTGGTTGCGATCCTTCCGGCGCAGGCAGCGTCCAGGGTGGAAATTGATGCGAAAGTCAGCGGTACCGTCCAGGAATTCTACAAGAAGGTTCCGGGTGGACGGGAGCTGGCGAGTCGTGCAGCCGGTATGCTTGTATTTCCCGAGGTGCTCAAGGGTGGCTTTTTTGTGGGCGCCGAGTATGGCGAAGGCGCGCTGCTGAAGGGGCGTACGACACAGGGCTACTACAACATCGTCTCGGCGTCCTTCGGCTTTCAGTTCGGCGTTGAACAAAAGGCCATCGTGCTGTTGTTCATGACCGAGCAGGCCCTGAACAAGTTTGTCAACAGTGATGGCTGGGAAGTCGGTGTTGACGGCAGCGTGGCGATAGCAGAGTTTGGCGCGGGCAAGTCGCTGGACAGCCACACCCTGCAGGAGCCCATTATCGGATTTGTAGTGTCCAACAAGGGGCTGATGGCCGGGATTTCCCTGGAAGGTTCCAAGATCACAAGGATCGCGAAATAAACGATGAACTGGCTGGATGCGGGCGCCGTCGGCTGGTTCTTTCTGAACTGGATCGGTTATACGTGGTGGGCGGGGCATATGGCGGACAAGCGTCCCTGCCTGTCCAATGCGCTGGATTATTACCGCGACAAGTGGTCGCGGCGCATGCTGATTCGCGATGCGCGGATTCAGGATGCCGCCGTATACGGAAATCTGGAGCGTAACGGTGCGTTCTTTGCCTCCAGCACGCTGCTCATCCTGGCAGGCCTGCTGACAGCCATTGGCTATGCTGACCAGGCCATGTCCGTGTTCTCTGACCTGCCATTCGTGCATCGCACCACCAAGCTCGCCTGGGAGTTGAAACTGGCGCTGCTGTGCCTGGTGTTCGTGTTTGCGTTCTTCAAGTTCACCTGGGCCATGCGTCAGTACAACTTCTGTGCGGTGATGGTGGGGGGCGCCCCCATGACCTATGAGCGCGACGCGCCGGAAGCCGAGCGGGTAGCTTTTGTCAAAAGCATGACAGAAGTTGCCAATCTGGCCGGCGACAGTTTCAATCTGGGGCTGCGCTCGTACTATTACGGCCTGGCCGTGCTGACCTGGTTCATTCACCCGGTTGTGTTCATGGCCGTCACCTCATTGGTAGTGTATGTCCTGTATCTGCGTGAATTCCGTTCGCAGGCCCTGAAAGCACTCAATGCCGGAATTCTGGAGAATGAAGCAGATGATTCCTGATTTCGAAAGTGATCCCCGACTGCTCGGGCAATCGCGCCGGTTCGTTGCACAGCTCAATCAATGCCAGGCCCTGGGCATCCGGGTGGAAGCTGCGGCTCATCGACAACTGATCATGGCGCTGCCCTACAGTGAGGCCATTGTGGGCGATACGGAAACAGGCGTCGTACATGGGGGAGCGATTACGACGCTCATGGATACGGCATCCGGTACCGTGGTGCTCTGCTCGCTGGATCAGCCGGAACTGTGTCCGACGCTGGACCTGCGTGTGGACTACATGCGCGCCGCCCGTCCGGGTGAACCCGTGTATGCCTTTGCCCAGACCTACCGGGTCGCGCATGACATCATCTTTACACGGTGTCAGGCCTGGCAGAAGGAGCCGGAGCTGGTCGTGGCTCACTGTGTCGCCACCTTCATGCGCATCGGCCGTCAGGCGACGCCGGACTGGTTCTGGGACATCATCGAGAACGGGGAGGATGTGGCATGAACGGGTCTCGGATCGAATGCGGCTCCCAGCTCAAGCCGATTGTGGCACAGGCACATGAAAGTGGTGATTACCGCCCGCTGATCGAGTCCATTCCGTATGCCCGAACGATCGGCCTGGAAGTTCAGCGTCTGGGTAACGAAGTCCTGTTCATTCTGCCGCCGAAGGAAAGCAATCTGGGCAACCCGGTCCTGCCAGCCTTGCATGGCGGCGTCATTGGTGGCTTTCTGGAGCTATCGGCTTCACTGCACCTGGTGCTGTTTCAGCAGGTCACCCGGATTCCTCGCATTGTGGACTTCTCGCTGGACTACCTGCGCGCCGCCAAACTGGTACCGACCTATGCCGAGTGCCGCGTCACCCGTCAGGGGCGACGGGTCGCAAATGTCATGGTGTCAGCCTGGCAGAAGACCCGGACCGAGCCCATCGCCACGGCCCGGGCGCACTTCCTCATCGAAGACTGATTCGTTCACCGTGCAGATCAGGTGGCCACGGCCCAACCGTGCGCGCACCTGATCACCGGGTTGCACCTGATCGGCGTGCTTGACGACCTGCCTGTCAGGCAGCGTTTCCACAACGGCGTAGCCCCGCTCAAGGATCGCCAGCGGGTTGGTGCTGTTAAAGCGCCCCAAAATGCCGGCGAACCGGGTCCGCGCCGTGTGCAGGTGCTCCCGCGCAGCAGCATGCAAACGCTGCTCAAGCGCCTGGCAGTGCCGGGCATGGTGAATCACAAGCATCTGAGGGCTGGCGTGGTGCAGCCGCGCTGACAGTTGCTCGAGCCGGTGCTGTCGCTGCCTGAGCAGTATCTCGGGCTGGGCGAACAGGCGACGTGTGAGTACATCCAGCCGCTCGCGGGCCAGGGCCAGGCGCCTTTTCGGGTGCTGGGCCTGCAGGCGTTGCGTCAGGTGAGCGGTACGTGTTCTTGAATGCTGCAGATGGCCAGCCAGGGCGCGGTGCATGCGCAGATCCAGCTCATCCAGTTTTTGAGCACTGGCCTGCAAGCGGGTACGCAGGGCCCGTTCAAGCCTGTGCTCCCAGCCTTGCAGGCGCTGGAGGATTTCCATCCGGTCGGGCGTGACACGCTCGGCCGCAGCCGTGGGCGTCGGCGCCCGTTCATCTGCCACCAGATCGGAAATGGTGACATCCACCTCGTGCCCCACGGCACTGATAACCGGAATGCGGCTGGCCACTAGGGCGCGCGCCACACCTTCTTCGTTAAACGGCCAGAGATCTTCCAGCGAGCCACCGCCGCGGCCCACTATGAGTACGTCACAATCGGTCAGGCGGTTCGCCTGTTCGATTGCCGCCACAATCTGTCCGGCTGCAGCCTCTCCCTGAACGGCTGCCGGAATCAGCGTGACCCTGAGCAAGGGCCAGCGGCGTCGAATCACCGTGAGAATGTCGTGAATGGCGGCGCCCGTGGGCGAGGTCACCACGCCGACATGACGGATAGCTGCCGGAAGAGGGCGTTTGCGGGTCGGGTCGAACAGCCCCTCTGCCGCCAGCTTCGCTTTCAGTGCTTCGTAGCGGGCCTGCAGCACACCCTCGCCGCCAAGCGTGAGGCGCTCCACCACCAGCTGAAACTCGCCACGCCCTTCATACAGGCTGACCTTGGCCAGCACGGACACCTGATCGCCGTTTCGGGGGCGTGTCCTCACCCGGAGGTTGGCGCCCCGGAACATCGCGCAGCGTACCTGGGCCTTGTCGTCTTTAAGCGTGAAGTACCAGTGCCCGGAGGATGGGGCACTGAAGTTCGAAATTTCGCCCGACACCCAGACGCGGTCGAAACTGCGCTCCAGCAGCTGGCGAACTTCTCGGTTGAGAGCTGAAACGGTCAGGGCAGGGAGTTGCGTATCCGGCATGGTATCCACTGTTTGGGTGAAGGCTGACTCAGCAGGGCGGGTTCGCCCCGGCCGGGACATGATAGCGAGTCGTCCGCTTTCGGGCCAGAACGTGGCAGTCAGCAGCGGGGCGAACCGGGATCAGGTCAGGGTAGCTGCGCATTTACGACCCCTGCCCGAACCCCTATAATAGCCCGATTCTTCCCACCCATCCGCAATAAGGCGATTCAATATGCTGCGAATTGCTCAAGAAGCCCTTACATTCGATGATGTCCTGCTCATGCCCGGGTACTCCGAAGTGCTGCCCAAGGACGTCTGCCTCAAGACCCGCATCACACGAGACCTGACCATCAACATCCCACTGGTCTCAGCTGCCATGGATACCGTCACCGAGAGCCGTCTCGCCATCGCCTTGGCACAGACTGGTGGTATCGGTATCGTTCACAAGAACATGACTGCCGAACAGCAGGCAGCCGAAGTCCGCGCCGTGAAGAAATATGAGAGCGGTGTGGTCAAGGACCCCATTACCGTCTCGCCGGAAACCACTGTAGGTGAAGTCAAGGCCATCACGCGTGCCAACCGGATTTCCGGCCTTCCGGTCGTACGGGGGCAGAACCTGGTGGGGATCATCACGGGACGTGATATCCGTTTCGAAGATGACCTGAACAAGAAAGTCGAAGAGCTGATGACGCCGAAAGAGCGCCTCGTCACAGTCAAGGAAGGTGCGCCGGCGGAAGAGGTGAGGCAACTGCTGCATCGCCACCGCATCGAAAAGGTGCTGGTCGTCAATGACAGCTTTGAACTCAAGGGTCTCATCACCCTCAAGGATATTCAGAAAGCTGAAGACTACCCCAACGCCGCCAAGGACGATCAGGGTCAATTGCTGGTCGGCGCCGCTGTCGGCACCGGAGCCGGCACCGAAGAACGGGTGGAAGCGCTGGCTGCAGCAGGTGTGGATGTCATCGTCGTGGATACGGCACACGGACATTCCAAGGGCGTGCTGGATCGCGTGCGCTGGGTGAAGCAACACTTCCCGCAGGTGCAGGTGATTGGCGGCAACATCGCAACCGCCGAAGCGGCACTGGCCCTCAAGGAGGCGGGCGCTGACGGTGTGAAGGTCGGCATTGGTCCCGGTTCCATCTGTACCACACGGATTGTTGCCGGTATCGGTGTCCCCCAGATCAGTGCCGTGGCCAATGTGGCCGCCGCACTGGAAGGTACAGGCATTCCGCTGATTGCCGACGGGGGTATCCGTTTCTCGGGGGATATCGCCAAGGCCATTGCTGCCGGGGCCTACAGCGTCATGGTCGGGAGCTTGCTGGCCGGTACGGATGAAGCGCCGGGTGAAGTCGAGCTTTACCAGGGCCGCAGCTACAAG
>RFIV01000149.1 GCA_003695085.1 Gammaproteobacteria bacterium | reverse complement strand
GGGCATAACCCAGCGCCTTGCCGTCCACCATGGAGACCAGGACGCCGTTGTTACGTTTCACCGCGCCCTTCTCGCCCCGGTACGGGCCGTAGTGATCGAAGACGTGTGTCAGAATGCCACTGCCGGAAGTCAGGGTCAGAAACAGGGACCGGAAGCCGATCAGACCACGGGACGGCGCAATGAACTCGAGGCGTGTGCGCCCCTTGCCATCCGGAATCATGTTCTTGAGCTCCCCGCCACGCAGCCCCATTTCTTCCATGATGGCGCCCTGATGCGGGTCATCCACGTCAATCACCACATGCTCGTAGGGCTCCTGCTTTTCACCGTCCACTTCACGGATGATAACTTCCGGCCGGGAGACGCCCAGCTCAAAGCCTTCACGCCGCATGGTTTCGATGAGTACCGACAGATGCAGCTCGCCACGACCGGACACCACGAATTTCTCCGGCGTATCCCCCTCATCCACGCGCAGCGCGACATTGTGAATCAGCTCCTTTTCCAGGCGCTCCTTGATGTTGCGACTGGTAACAAACTTGCCTTCCTTGCCGGCAAAGGGCGAGTCGTTGACCTGAAAGGTCATGCTGACGGTGGGCTCATCCACCGTCAGGGGTGGCAGGGCTTCCGGATGCGCCGGATCACACAGGGTGTCGGAGATGTTGAGCACTTCCAGCCCGGTCACGCATACGATATCCCCGGCGCTGGCCTGCTCGACCTCCACGCGCTCCAGACCGTGATAGCCCATGACCGAGAGGATCCTGCCGTTGCGCTTCTTGCCATCACGATCCACAACCGCTACAGGCATATTGGTCCGGGCACTGCCCCGGGTGATGCGTCCCACACCGATGACCCCGACATAGCTGTTGTAATCCAGCGCACTGATCTGCATCTGGAAAGGACCGTCCACATCGACCTCAGGCGGTGATACGTGCTCGACGATCATCTCGAACAGCGGCGTCATGTCTTCCGCCATGTTGTCCGGATCATCCCCGGCAATCCCGTTCAGGGCCGAGGCGTAGACAATGGGGAAGTCCAGCTGTTCTTCGGTCGCACCCAGGCGGTCAAACAGGTCGAAGACTTCGTCAATGACCCAGTCCGGCCGTGCGCCGGGCCGGTCGATCTTGTTCACCACCACGATGGGGCGCAGGCCACGCTCGAAGGCCTTCTGGGTCACGAAACGCGTTTGCGGCATGGGGCCGTCGACAGCATCGACCAGCAGCAGGACGGAGTCGACCATGCTCAACACGCGCTCCACTTCGCCACCGAAGTCGGCGTGCCCGGGGGTATCCACGATATTGATGCGGTAGTCGTTCCAACGGATAGCGGTATTCTTGGCCAGAATGGTGATGCCGCGCTCCTTTTCCTGATCATTGGAGTCCATGATGCGTTCGGCATCGGCCTGCTTGCGGCCCAGGGTGCCACTTTGCTGCAGCAGCTTGTCCACCAGCGTGGTCTTGCCGTGGTCAACGTGAGCAATAATGGCGATGTTGCGAAGTTTCTCGATCACTGTAGCTATCCGTCAGTCCTGAAAAATGGTGGCGTATTATATCGGCTGTCAGTGACAGTTACACGCGCAATCTGTGAACAGGCGTGAAACCTGCTCTGTGCCCGGCCTTTTTCGGGCGCGCTCTCGAAACAACCCACTCCCGGGTTAGGTCATGCACCATGATGGTGCATTCGCGCCACGCCCCCGCATTTTATGCACCGAATTTGTGCGCTGGTATGGTGCTGCCTGCACTGGAGGCTGTGCCCCCATCCATTTTTCAACACGTTACGGGCATTTGGCTTTGTGGCACCCACTTTGCTTTATCAAAAAACCAGAGCACTTTGCAGGCGCTTTTGATAGTCTTGGCGGCTGTAAGGACTTTTCCGGATCGCAGCGCCCGGAACATCACAACATCAACGTTACAAATACGGAGTAACCGGAATGTCAGAGAACACTCTGAACCTGATCAAAGAACATGACGTCAAGTGGGTTGACCTGCGCTTTACCGATTCTCGTGGCAAGGAGCAGCACGTCACCATTCCTGCCGGCGAAGTGACCAAAGACGGCTTCTTCGAGGAAGGCAAGATGTTCGACGGCTCGTCCATCGCGGGCTGGAAGGGCATCAACGAGTCCGACATGATCCTGATGCCGGACGACAGCACGGCCGTCATCGACCCGTTCACCGAAGATACCACCCTGAATCTGCGCTGCTCCATCGTCGAGCCGTCCACCATGCAGGGCTATGAGCGCGACCCGCGTTCCGTTGCGGCGCGTGCCGAAGAATACCTGAAGTCCACCGGCATCGCCGACACCGTGCTGTTCGGGCCGGAACCCGAGTTCTTCGTGTTCGACAGCGTCAAGTGGAGCGTCGACATGAAAGGCGCTCAGTACGAAGTCTTCTCCGAAGAGGCCGCCTGGGTCTCTGGCGAGGATTTTGATCGCAACAACATCGGTCACCGTCCCGGCGTGAAGGGCGGCTACTTCCCGGTACCGCCGGTCGACTCCCTGCATGATCTGCGTGCAGCCATGTGTTCCGCCATGGAGGCCATGGGCCTGGAAGTGGAAGTACACCACCACGAAGTGGGTACGGCCGGCCAGTGTGAAATCGGTGTGGGTGCCAATACCCTGACCAAGAAGGCGGACGAAGTTCAGATCCTCAAGTACTGCGTCCACAATGTGGCCCATGCCTATGGCAAGACCGCCACCTTCATGCCCAAGCCGGTCGTGGGCGACAACGGCAGCGGCATGCACTGCCACCAGTCCCTGAGCAAGGATGGCAAGAACATCTTTGCCGGTGATGGCTATGCCGGCCTCAGCGATGAAGCCCTGTACTACATCGGCGGCATCATCAAGCACGCGCGCGTGCTGAACGCCTTCACCAACGCCTCCACCAACTCCTACAAGCGTCTGGTGCCGGGCTTCGAAGCGCCGGTCATGCTGGCCTACTCTGCCCGCAACCGCTCTGCATCCATCCGGATTCCGTTCGTGACCAATCCGAAGGCACGCCGCATCGAAGTGCGCTTCCCGGATCCGACCGCCAACCCGTACCTGGCCTTCGCAGCCATGCTGATGGCTGGCCTGGACGGCATCCAGAACAAGATCCATCCGGGCGATGCCATGGACAAGGATCTGTACGATCTGCCGCCGGAAGAAGCCAAGGAGATTCCGACTGTGTGCAACTCGCTGGAGCAGGCACTGAACTACCTGGAGCAGGATCACGAGTTCCTGACTCGTGGCGGCGTGTTCACCGAGGACATGATTCAGGGCTACATCGACCTGAAGCGTGGCGAAGTAGAACGCCTGAACATGACCACGCACCCGGTCGAGTTCGACATGTACTACTCCATCTGATCAGGCAAGCCTGAACTGACGGACAGCCCCGGCCTGCGTGCCGGGGTTTTTTTTGCGCACCAATCTGATACATTGATACGAGGGAGGATGCCATGGACACACGGATACTGATCGTCACGACCGCACTCATGCTGGGCACCGTATTCAATCCGGCGGGTGCCGAAATCTACCGTTGGGTAGATGAGCAGGGCAATGTGGAATACAGCGATACGCCACGCGAAGGTGCCGAGAAGATCGACCTGCCGCCCCCTGCGGTGATCTCCATGCCCAAACCATCGGATCTTCCCGCCCGCTCGGCCCCCGAACAACCCGATGCCGATGAACCACCCTACCGTACGCTGAAGGTGCGCTTTCCACAGGACCAGAGTGCCTTTTTTTCCGGCAGCGGTGATGTCACCATTCTGACGGATGTGGATCCTCCCCTGCGCCCCGGTCACCGCTTTCAGGCCGTCCTTGACGGGCAGGTGATGGCAACCTCGCGTGACACCCTGACGCTCAAGGAGGTTTTCCGGGGCACCCATTCACTCGTCGTGCAGGTGGTCGCGGATGGCAAGGTCATTCAAAGCACCCCCACGATCACCTTCACCCTTCAGCGGCCGCGTATCAAACGACAATAGCGCACCATTTTGGTGCACGCCAGTACTATTGTTGCCCTATAATAGATCTGCCTCTTCGCCCTGATTGGCCCGAGTGCCCACGATGGCACTGAAAAGCAGCCTGAATACCGATTTCCGGGCAGTGGCGCAGTTCTTGCTGAAGAGTCAGATAACGCATACAGGGTACACGCATGATACCAAACGCCCCCGCTGCACTTGCCGAACACCTGACGACAGCTGTGCTTGTGCTGGATAGCAGGCTGCATGTTCAGTATCTCAACCCGGCAGCAGAAATCGCCTTGCAGACCAGTGCGGCGCATCTTGCCGGCAGCCCGGTCACTCAGGCACTGGAACTTGAGGAGGAGACCAGCCAACTCCTGGAAAAGTGCCTGACAACCGGGCAGACATTCACCCTGCGCGAAGCGACGCTGGGCTTGCCCTCGGGGACCCGCGTGCATGTGGATTTCAGCGTCAGTCGATTGCAGGATGCCATGTCCGCCCGCCTGATTGTGGAACTCACCCCCCGCGACCGGCTGCATCGTATCAGCCGCGAAGAGTCATTGGTGGCCAAGCAGGAAACCACCCGCTTGCTGGTGCGCGGGCTGGCCCATGAGATCAAGAATCCGCTGGGTGGCATCCGGGGGGCCGCTCAACTTCTGCAGCGCGTTCTTCCCGACGAGGACAGCAAGGCTTACACGCGCATCATCATTGAAGAGGCCGACCGCCTGCGTCACCTTGTGGATCGCATGCTGGGCCCCACGCGCGCACCCGATCTGGCCCCACTCAACATCCATGAGGTGATGGAGCGGGTCATTCAGCTGATACAGGCCGAAGCCCGGGATCAGGTGCAACTTGTGCGTGATTACGACCCCAGCATTCCCGACGTGCAAGGCGACCGGGGGCAGCTGATTCAGGCCTTCCTCAACCTTGCACGCAATGCCATGCAGGCCTTGATTGAAGATACCACCCGGCAGGATGAGAAGCGGATCACTTTCCGCACGCGCACCCAACGTCAGTTCACCATTGGTGCCAAACGCCACCGCCTTGTTCTCAGGCTGAGCGTGATTGACAACGGCCCCGGGATTCCGCCGCACATGCAGGAAAGCCTCTTTTATCCCATGGTCAGCGGGCGGGCAGAGGGCACGGGCCTGGGGCTGTCCATCGCTCAGAGCATCGTGGGCCAGCATGGTGGCCTGATCGAATGCGAGTCAACGCCCGGACATACGGAATTCATGGTTTATCTGCCTTTGGAGACAGGATCATGCAGGGATTAGTGTGGATCATAGATGATGACACATCCATACGCTGGGTGCTTGAGAAGGCACTTGAACAGGCGGGGCTTGCCTGCCGTGCCTTTGCGTCGGCAGACGGTGTTGTGGATCTGCTCAGCCGGCAGCAACCGGATGTGATTGTCAGCGATATCCGCATGCCCGGACAGGATGGGCTGTCCTTGCTTGCCGACATTCATGAGCGCTGGCCCGAACTGCCGGTGATCATCATGACCGCTCACTCGGATCTGGACAGTGCGGTATCGTCCTATCAGTCGGGGGCCTTCGAGTACCTGCCCAAACCCTTTGATATTGACGAGGCTGTCAGCCAGATTCAGCGGGCCATCCAGCATGCACAGGAGTCCCGCCGTGCGGCGGCGCCCTCGAGCCAACCTTCGGAAAGCACCACGCAGATCATTGGTGAGGCGCCGGCCATGCAGGAGGTCTTCAGGGCCATCGGGCGACTCTCTCAGTCAAGCATCACGGTTCTGATCAACGGGGAGTCGGGCACCGGCAAGGAGCTGGTGGCCAAGGCCTTGCATCAGCACAGCCCGCGACGCAATGGCCCCTTCATCGCCCTGAACATGGCCGCCATCCCCAAGGACCTGATCGAGTCGGAACTGTTCGGTCATGAAAAAGGAGCATTCACGGGAGCGGCAGCGGC
>RFIV01000148.1 GCA_003695085.1 Gammaproteobacteria bacterium | reverse complement strand
TGTCCTTCTCGCCCGAGCGATTCATTCAAATCCGGGGACGAAACATAGAAACCCGCCCCATCAAGGGCACCCGCCCCCGCGGCGCAACAGCGGATGACGATCGCGCCCAGGCGGACGCACTGGTCACTAGCGAGAAGGATCGGGCCGAAAACCTGATGATCGTGGACTTGCTGCGCAACGATCTGGGGCGCTTCTGCCAGCCCGGCAGCATCCGGGTACCCGAACTGTTTGGGCTGGAACACTATTCCAACGTGCATCACCTGGTCAGCACCATCACGGGTACCTTGCGTGATGGCGTCTTCCCCCTGGACGTGCTGGCCGGGTGTTCACCCGGAGGTTCCATCACGGGTGCTCCCAAGCGACGGGCCATGGAAATAATCCGCGAACTGGAGCCTGTTCAGCGTGGCGTCTACTGTGGCAGCCTCGTTTACATGACGCCGGAAGGTGACCTGGACAGCAGCATTGCCATCCGCACGCTGACGGCGGACGGACAGCGGCTGAGGGTCTGGGGGGGTGGCGGTATTGTGGCGGACTCGGACTGTGACGCCGAATACGAGGAGTCACTGACCAAGATCCGCCACCTGATTCAGGCCCTGGAACAGTACAGGACGCCCTGAACCCTCTGATTGAACGCGATATCAGGCGTTCACGAGCTGACTGGCCTTGATGAATTCGGCCTTCAGATCTTCGTAGGTATGCACCGCCGGGAACTGCGGGAATTCGCGGATGACGTTTTCCGGTGCATGGAAGAGAATACCCGCGTCAGCCTCGGCCAGCATGGTGGTGTCATTATAGCTGTCACCTGCTGCGATCACGCGGTAGTTCAGGCTGTGAAAGGCCTTGACGGAGGCACGCTTGGGATCCTGTTGCCGCAGCACATAGTTGACCACGCGACCCTTTTCGTCTGTCTCCAGGCGATGACAGAACAACGTGGGCATGCCCAGCTTGCGCATGAGCGGCATGGCGAACTCATAAAATGTGTCGGACAGGATGACCAGCTGAAACCGTTCGCGCAACCAGTCCAGAAACTCCCTGGCACCGGGCAGCGGATCCAGCGTTTCAATCACCGCCTGAATATCCGGCAGGCCATAGCCGTGCTCATCCAGAATTGCGAGACGCTGCTTCATGAGCACGTCATAGTCCGGAATATCCCGCGTCGTGGCTTTCAGGGCTTCTATCCCCGTCTTTTCCGCAAATGCGATCCAGATTTCCGGGATCAGCACCCCTTCCAGATCCAGGCACGCCAGTTCCACACTCTGCTCCTTACAAATATTGCTGTTGCCAGATGAATGTCGGCGCCTATGGTATCGGATTATCATTATGCCTTTATAGTATTTTTCGTTATAAATCCCTTTTTGCTAGGCTAGCTTTCATTCTGAAAACAACCCGGACAAGGGAATCCCCGATGAGTGACGCATTCAATCCCATCGAGCAGGCTGAAGCCATGAAAGGCTGGCAGCCCAAGCAGATCATCAAGGCTGCCCTGGAGCAGTTCGACAATATCGCGGTGTCGTTCAGTGGCGCGGAGGACGTGGTGCTGGTGGACATGGCGACCAAGATCCGCCCGGATGTACAGGTGTTCTGTCTGGACACCGGTCGCCTGCACCCGGAGACGTACCGGTTCCTTGAAACCGTGCGCAAACATTATGGTATTCAGCTCGAAGTGCTGTCGCCTGATGCCAGGGACGTGGAAGCACTGGTCAGGGAAAAGGGGCTGTTCAGCTTCTATGAGGATGGACACGAGGAGTGCTGCGGCATTCGCAAGGTCGCCTCCCTGAAGCGCAAACTGGCAACCCTGGATGCCTGGATCACCGGCCAGCGCCGGGATCAAAGCCCCGGTACACGCGCGCAGGTGCCCCTGGTTCAGCATGACAGCGCCTTTTCCACGGCCGAGCGCGCGCTGATCAAGTTCAACCCGCTCGCGGACTGGTCATCCGAAGACGTCTGGAACTATATCCGCATGTTTGATGTCCCCTACAACGCACTGCATGAAAGGGGCTTTATCAGTATCGGTTGCGAACCCTGCACACGACCGGTGCTGCCCAATCAGCATGAGCGCGAGGGGCGCTGGTGGTGGGAAGACCCCGGACACAAGGAGTGCGGTCTGCACGCGACCAACCTGAAAGGCTAGAAGACCGGCAGCTGCGCGTCGCGGAAGAGGTCCTCCACCTCCTGGCGCGAGCTGCAGGCCAGCACGGCTTCGACCCGGTCACGGGTCAGGTGGGGGGCGAACTGCTGAATGAAGCCGTACATGTAACCACGAAGGAACGTGCCCTTGCGAAAACAGATCTTGGTGGTGCTGGGGTTGAACAGCCTTGATGCATCCAGCGCCACCAGATCCTGATCAACTACCGGGTCGTAGGCCATACGGGCAATGATACCCACCCCCAGGCCGAGCCTGACATAGGTCTTGATCACATCGGCGTCGGCCGCCGTGCATACCACATTGGGAGTCAGCCCGGCCTTGTTGAAGGCCTCGTCCAGCTTGGAGCGCCCTGTAAAACCGAAGACATAGGTCACAATGGGGTGTGCGGCAACGTCCTCCAGTGTCAGGCTTGCCTGCCCTGCCAGAGGATGATCCTTCGGCACCACCACACAACGGTTCCATTTGTAGCACGGCATCATGATCAGGTCGGAAAACAGCTCCATGGCCTCCGTGGCAATGGCAAAGTCGACCTTGCCCTCGGCAGCCATTTCGGCAATCTGCATGGGGGTTCCCTGATTCATGTGCAGGGACACTTCCGGATACTCCTGAATGAACGCCTTGATAACCGGGGGCAGTGCATAACGGGCCTGGGTATGCGTGGTCGCAATGCTCAGATCCCCCTTGCGCTGATTGGAGAACTCCTGCGCAATGCGCTTGATGCCTTCCACACGACGCAGAATTTCACCGGCTTCACGGATGATGACTTCGCCAGCGGGGGTGACATGTGTCAGATGCTTGCCACTGCGTGCAAACACCTCAACACCCAGCTCGTCCTCGAGCAGGCGGATCTGTTTGCTGATCCCGGGTTGAGAGGTATAGAGGCTTTGAGCGGTGGCGGATACATTCAGATCGTGATGGGCCACCTCCCAGATGTAACGTAGCTGCTGGAGTTTCATCCCGGCTCCTTTTTATATACCTCAAGGCGATAAAAATATACAAATATATTCTTTTTAAGAATACAACAAAGCCTCTAAAGTACCAACACGGGCTTCTACCAATCCTTTTCAGTGTAGACCAATTCAATGGAATTGCTTCTTTACATTCTGGCCGGTGCCGGCGTGGGTTTTCTTGTTGGCTTGACGGGCGTTGGCGGGGGGTCACTCATGACGCCACTGCTCATCCTGTTCGGCTTCCCGCCCCATGTGGCGATCGGCACTGATCTGCTGTATGCGTCGATTACCAAGAGTTCCGGCGTCATCAGTCATGCCAGGCAAAAAACCATTGACTGGAAGGTGGTCGCAACGCTGGGGGCCGGAAGCCTGCCCGCCTCCATTCTGACGGCCGTTCTGCTTGCCCTCTATTTTCCGGACGCCTCCGCCTATCAGCACGTGCTGACCATTGCACTGGGCTTCATGCTCATTCTGACATCTGTGGTGCTGGTGTTCCGGGACCGGATCGTGGCGGCACGCCTGAAAGCCTCCGCGTCATCAAGGAGTTTCAGCCAGCGCCATCGCCCTGCAATCACACTGATCAGCGGTGTCGTGCTGGGCATTCTGGTGACGCTCTCATCCGTAGGTGCCGGCGCAATTGGCACGGCCATCCTGCTCTTCCTGTATCCGGCACTGGCGGCCAGCCGAGTTGTCGGCACCGATCTGGCGCATGCGGTGCCGCTGACCCTCATTGCCGGCATTGGCCATGTGACCCTGGGCAATGTGGACTACGCCCTGCTGGCGGCGCTTCTGATCGGCTCCCTGCCGGCCATCCAGGCAGGTACCTGGCTTAGCCGTCGCCTGCCCTCCGCCATGTTGCGGCCCGCCCTGGCAAGCATGCTGATGATCATTGGCGTGAAATACGCCTTCTTCTGAGGCTTGACAGCGGACACGCACCGCTTCATGCTGAGCGCATGTCAGCCACTACGCCCCCTTTGAAGGGATTACGCCCCCCACTGAGCGTGCCCCTGTCTCCACGCCCAGCGCCGTTGAAGAGACTGGGGGAAGCCGCTCGCTGGTTTCTGACCGGTCCGGCCGGAACGGGCAAGACTGCATTGGCTCAACTGTGGTGGGAGAAGCAGTCACGCAAGCTGCCCGCCATCTGGCTGGACCTTGCCGTTTTACCGAACGCCCAACATTTGAGCGACGCCTGCCAGTCCTCCCTCGGGATTGAAAATCATGCACACACCCCGCCCGATTCGTGGCCGGAGGCGGCGCTGGTGGTCGATCATCTGGAGCAGGCAAGCCCGGATCACCTTGAACAACTGGCCGGCCTGCTGGACACACTGCCTGCACAGTGGAAAGTGCTGCTGATCTCGCGCTGCGGCCCTCCCAAGGCATCGTGGATTCTGCGCTTTGACCTGCGGGTACTGGGCGGGGACGCATTCTGGTGGGAGGACGAAGAACTTTCACATTGGATGCGGGAACAGGGCGGGCTGAGCCGACAGGAGAGTCATGAGGCTGCACGCTGGCTGAGTGGCTGGATT
>RFIV01000147.1 GCA_003695085.1 Gammaproteobacteria bacterium | reverse complement strand
TGTTTCCGGTGTCGGATCAGGCGCTGAACTATCGCATGCTGTTTGCCGGACGGATTGATCTGATTGCCATGGGCAGCATGACCTGTCTGACCGACAAGATTGACTGCTCGAAGCTGCGCAAGGTCTATCCGCTGACGGATATCTCGCGAGGGTTGTACATGGCCTTTTCCAGAGGCACGCGGGAGGAATGGCGAGACCGCGTGGTGCGGGCATTTGAAAGCCTGCGCGCAGACGGCACGCTGGAGCAACTCCAGGCGCCGCTGCGGCAGTAATCGGGGCTAGTGATCGAGGATCTGGCTGAGGAACAGCTTGGTGCGCTCGTTTTGCGGGTTATCGAAGAACTCGTGCGGATTGTTCTCCTCCACGATCTGACCCTGATCCATGAAGATGACCCGGTCTGCCACGGTTTTGGCAAAACCCATCTCGTGCGTGACGCAGATCATCGTCATGCCTTCCTCGGCCAGTTCGATCATGACGTCCAGTACTTCCTTGATCATCTCCGGGTCCAGAGCTGAAGTCGGCTCATCGAACAGCATTACCTGCGGGTTCATGCACAGACTGCGGGCGATGGCGACCCGCTGCTGCTGACCCCCGGAAAGCTGGCCCGGGTACTTGTGGGCCTGTTGCGGAATCTTCACCCGCTCCAGATACTTCATGGCAATCTCTTCCGCTTCCTTCTGCGGCATCTTGCGCACCCAGATTGGTGCCAGCGTGCAGTTCTGCAAGACCGTCAGATGCGGAAACAGATTGAAGTGCTGGAACACCATGCCCACCTCGCGGCGGATCTGCTCGATGTTCTTCAGGTCATTGGTCAGCTCCGTGCCATCCACAATGATGTCACCGGCCTGGTGTTCTTCCAGGCGGTTGATGCAGCGGATGGTCGTGGACTTGCCCGAGCCTGACGGCCCGCAGATGACAATGCGCTCACCCTTGTAGACAGTCAGGTTGATGTCCTTGAGGACATGGAACTGACCATACCACTTGTTGACGTTGCGCATTTCAATCATGACCTTGCGCGCGGCTTCGGTATTGGCATTTTGTTCAGTCATGAAACTCTCTCCGGAATTCGTTAGCGGTGGCTGGTGTTCAGTTTGGCCTCAAGACGCTGACTGTAACGGGACATGCCGAAACAGAAGGTCCAGAACACAAAGCCGGCAAACAGGTAACCCTCGGTGGCAAAGCCCGGCCAGTCGGGGTTGGTCAGTGCAGACTGCACAATGGACAGCAGATCGAACAGGCCGATGATCAGCACCAGACTGGTGTCCTTGAACAGGGCGATGAAGGTATTCACGATACCCGGAATCATCAGCTTCAGGGCCTGCGGCAGGATAATCAGCCCCATCTTCTGCCAGTAGCTCAGTCCCAGTGCATCAGCTGCCTCATACTGGCCCTTTGGAATGGCCTGAAGGCCACCGCGCACCACCTCGGCCATGTAGGCACCCTGGAAGAGGGTGATGCCGATCATGGCGCGAATGAGCTTGTTCAGATCGGTCCCTTCGGTCATGAACAGGGGCAGCATGACAGAGGCCATGAACAGCACCGTGATCAGCGGGACACCGCGCCAGAACTCGATGTAGACAATCGAGATACTGCGGATGATCGGCATGTTGGAACGTCGTCCCAGCGCAAAGGCGATGCCGATGGGGAAGGATGCCACAATGCCCACCACGGCCAGCACCAGTGTCAGCATCAGGCCGCCCCACTTCTCGGTCTCCACGGTTTCCAGCCCGAACCAGCCGCCGTGGAGCAGGAAGAAGGCGATGATCGGAAAGCCGATGAGGCTGAACAGGGCAATCTTGCCCTTGTGAGGGACGGCTTCGATGATCAATGCCGCAAGGAGGATGCCCGCCAGCACAAAGACGACATTGACGCGCCAGATTTCCTCATCCGGGAAAAACCCGTAGATGAAGCGATCAAACCAGGCCTGAATGAAGACCCAGCAAGCACCTTCGCGAGAACAGTCTGACGCCTTGTCGCCGACGAAATCCGCCTTGAGAATGCCCCAGTCGATGATCCAGTAGGCCGCCAGCCAGATGACGTACAGGCCGACAAAGGTCATGATGATGTTGGGAACAGAATTGAAAAGATTGGCGCGAACCCAGCCAACCACACCCACCGTGTTGGGGGGAGGCGGCAGATCCGGCTTGGGTGTAAACGTCGTCATGGCTTACCTCTCCACCAGCGCAATGCGCTTGTTGTACCAGTTCATGAACGCGGAAGTGGTCAGACTGAGTGTCAGATACACTGCCATGGTCATGAGAATGATCTCTACGGCCTGCCCTGTCTGGTTCAGGGTGGTGCCGGCAAACACGGAAACCAGATCCGGGTAGCCGATGGCAGTCGCCAGAGAGGAGTTCTTGGTCAGGTTCAGGTACTGGTTGGTCAGCGGCGGAATAATGACACGCATGGCCTGGGGAACGATGATCAGGCGCAGGCGCTGACTGTTGTTCAGACCCAGTGCGAGGGCCGCCTCGGTCTGGCCATGCGAAATGGCTTCTATGCCCGAGCGGACAGTTTCCGCAATATAGGTGCCGGTATAGATTACCAGCGCCACCAACAAGGCCATGAACTCGGGGATGATGCGGATGCCGCCAGCGAAGTTGAAGCGCTTCAGCTCCGGATAATCCCAGTGCATCGGGCTGCCCGCCAGCCAGTAGACGATCAGCGGCAGGCCGATGAGCATGGCGACAGACGGCCAGAAGACAGGCAGAATCTGTCCGGTTTCCTGCTGGCGCTTGTGATCCCATTTTACATAGGCAATCACCAGCACGATGGCCGCAATGAAGGCGGCAATGACCCAGCCGAACCCGTCCTCGGTGACGGGGCGCGGAATATAGAGGCCGCGCACGCTGAGAAATGCAGAACCACCGATTTCAATGCTGTTGCGAGCGCCGGGCAGGGCCTGCAGCACCGCGAAGTACCAGAAGAAGATCTGCAGCAGAAGCGGCACGTTCCGGAAGATTTCCACGTAGGCGGTGGCGATCTTGCTAATCAGCCAGTTGTGGGACAACCTGGCGATTCCCATGATGAAGCCGAGAATCGTGGCGAAGAAAATACCCACCACAGATACCAGTACGGTATTGAGCAGGCCGACCAAAAAAGTACGGCCGTAGGTGTCGGCTTCCGTGTAGTCAATCAGGCTTTGCAGAATGCCGAAGCCCGCAGGCTGGCTGAGGAAATCAAAACCCGTGGTAATGCCCCGCTTTTCCATGTTGGTGAGGGCATTGTTGGTGATGTACCAGAGGAACCCGGCAACCGCCAGGGCGGCGAGAACCTGGTAGAAAATTCCCCGGATCTTGGGGTCATTCCACCATTTTCCTGTCTTGCGGGGTTTGACCTGTGGTTGAGGACTGGATTGCACGCGCAACTCTCCTATACAGGCATGAACAGGTGTGGCGTTACGTCAGGAAATACAAAAGGGCGGGCACCTGGCCCGCCCTCGGGTGCAGCAATTAACGAAGCGGCGGTGCGTACTGGATGCCGCCCTGGGTCCACAGCGCATTCAGACCACGCTGAATCTTCAGTGCAGAACCCTGGCCGACATTGCGCTCGAACATCTCGCCGTAGTTACCCACTTGCTTGATGATGTTGTAAGCCCAGTCATTGGACAGGCCCAGCAGCTTGCCCATTTCACCCGCAGTGCCCAGCAGGCGCTGGATATTCGGGTTATTGGACGACTTCATCTTGTCCACGTTGGCAGAGGTCACGCCCATCTCTTCGGCGTTGATCTGCGCGAACAGGGACCACTTGACGATGTTGAACCACTCGTCGTCACCCTGGCGCACCACCGGGCCCAGCGGCTCCTTGGAGATGACTTCCGGCAGAATCACGGCCTTGGACGGGTTGGACAGCTTCAGGCGCAGGGCGTACAGCTGAGACTGGTCAGAGGTGAGTACGTCACAGCGTCCGGCCTCGAAGCCCTTGACGGTCTGGTCAGAAGTATCGAATACGACAGGCTGATACTTCATGCCGTTCTGACGGAAGTAGTCGGCGAGATTGAGTTCGGTGGTGGTGCCCGCCTGAATACATACGGCTGCGCCATCCAGCTCCTTGGCGCTGGAGACACCCAGGTCCTTGCTCACGAGGAAGCCTTGGCCGTCATAGTAGGTCACCCCGGCGAAGTTCAGACCCAGAGATGCGTCACGGGTGAGGGTCCAGGTAGTGTTCCGGGACAGGACATCAACCTCGCCGGACTGAAGTGCGGTGAAACGCTCCTTGGCGTTCAGCGGGACGTATTTGACCTTGGAGGCATCACCCAGGACGGCCGCAGCGATGCCCTTGCACACGTCCACGTCGATACCGACCCAGTTGCCTTTCTCGTCCGGGTTTGAGAAACCGGGCAGACCGGTACTCACACCACACTGAACGAAACCTTTTTTCTTGACGGCGTCCAGAGTGGCACCGGCGTGTGCAGCGGTTGAAGCCATGAAGCCCACAGCAGCCACAGCCGTGACGAGAGATTTGAACTTGCTCATGTGTCTTCCTCGTTGTTGATTGTTGTACTCGACGTTCAAAAACCTAACACAGGCTTTACCCCCTGACGATAATTGTTTCGGTGAAAGGGTGGCAATTTCGGAAATTACCTACGGTTATCGCAGGCATAACAGGTTCAACTTGTTCACAAGTGGTCAGATCTGCATGTAATTGCTGTCAACTTTAGGCTACCATTACAGCCCCGTCCGCCGCTTGACTTCAGGAGTTTGTGCATGACTGATCATCCCGCTGGCCGGGACGCTTCCACGTCCTATCACCACGGTAACCTGCGGCAGGCGCTGCTTGAAACCGGGCGGGCACACCTGGAAGCCGTGGGGCCGGACAAGATCAGCCTGAGGGCACTGGCGCGCGAAATCGGCGTTTCCCAGACCGCGCCTTACCGCCACTTTCGTGACAAGATGGCGCTGCTGGCGGCACTGGCTGCGGAAGGGTTCCGTACACTTCAGGCCGAGACCGAGCAGGCTGTGGCGCGGGCCGCCAGTCATGAGGACAGAATGGTGGAAGGCGGGCTGGCGTACATCCATTTTGCGCAGTCACAGCCGGCGCTGTACAAGCTCATGTTCGGGCCGGTGATGGCTGAAGTGGAGCAGCATGAAGAGCTCAGAGTCGCCGGAGAGGCGGCATTCAACGTCATCCTGCGCATGGTCAGGCAGGCTATCGATGAAGGCGCGTACGCTCCGGCGGACCCGCTGATTGCCGCACAGACGGCGTGGGCGCTGGTGCACGGGCTGGCCAGCCTGGCGATTGACAGGCAACTGGGCCGGCACACGTCTGCCGAGGCACTGGACCAGCGCTTGCGCGCAGCCATCAGATTGGCCCTGGCCGGGTTCAGCGCCGGATAATCGTCTATACTGGGGAAGTTTCAGGGAGCGGAGCGGCCCCATGCGTATTGGCGGTGTATTCTTCAAGATCTATTCGGTGTTTCTGGCACTGACAGTCGCGCTCGCCCTCGCTTTCTATTTCATCACCCTGCCGTGGATGCGCCAGGCGCTGTTCGATCAGGAACGCCGGGCGGCCGAGGTGCTGCTCAACAACACGGTGGAAGTGGTCAGGAGCTACCGTCGGGAGCTGGACAGCTGGCGCACGCAGATGCTCGATGCCCGCAAGGCCCTGCTGCGGGAGCGAGTGCGCAATGCAGCACGTCTGCTGGATGCATTGCGTCTGAGCCCGCTGCCGGAAGCCAATCTGACGCATACGGCGATCCGCCTGGTGGCCTCCATGGGCAATGCAGACGACTATCTCTGGCTGGCCGACGAGCACTATCAGCCCGTGTATCATCCCCTGTTCAGCCCCCTGTCTGATGCACGCAGCCTCCCGGGTGCGCGACCTTCGGATACGTTGGCCAATACCGTGACACATGCCCTGGTGGATCATGCCCTCCAGAACGGGGAAGGGTTCGTGGAGTATCTGTGGCCCAGACGGCCCGGGCTGGAAGAAGAGCGAAAACTGGCTTTCGTCCGGCATTTGCCGAACTGGAAATGGGTGCTGGGCAGTGGCCTGTACGTTTCGGATATCGAGCGTGCGGTGGAAGAGCGCCGCATGAAGCAACTTGAAGACATCCGCGCACTGCTCAAGGCTACCCCCATTGGGGCCGCCGGTTACATTTACATCTTCGACGGCACGGGGCAGATGATCGTTCATCCGGACAAGCGACTGGAAGGCCGGAACGTGAGCCAGTTGAAAAACCCGGCCACCGGGCGGTCTCTGGTGAGCGAAATCATTGCCGCCTCGAAAGGCACCGGGATGCTGGCCTACCAGTGGAACCGCCCGGATGACCCGAAGAACTACAGCCACTGGAAAATCGCCTGGGTCCGGCATCTGCCGGAGGCGGACTGGTACATTGCCACGTCCGTTTACCGGGATGACCTGTATGCCAATGTCGATGCCATCATCG